>CBDUCX010000220.1:0-9816 GCA_965365755.1 uncultured Pleurocapsa sp. | reverse complement strand
CTTGTTACTCATTACTCAAAAAAGATAGCTTAAAAACTCCAGGTTTCAAATTAGAAGTGCTTTATGATGACTCCGCTACTGAAAAATATACCAACCCTTGATTAAGTAACTATGAGTAATGTCTAATTCGCTGTTAATTAATTTAGCTGTCTTGTTTGATAAGCCCACAGGCATTGCCACCTATGCACAAAATATTATTAACAGTTTAGATAGTTTAAATCCTATTTTGCTATCGGCTCAAACTTTTGCGGGCTTTAAACAATATAAAATTGCCGATAACATGACTCCCGCGCAAGGTAGTGTTGGGCATTTAAGGCGTTTACTATGGACGCAATTTCAATTACCGAAGATTTATCAGGAACTAAAAGCAGATTTAATTTACTCTCCCATCCCAGAAGCCCCCTTATATAGTAATTCTCGCTATATTGTCATGGCGCACGATATTATCCCCCTCCGTTTTCCCCGTCGAACTTCTCCTCTGACTAATTATTTTCGCTATGTTGTCCCCCAGGTATTACATCAAGCAGAGCATATTATTTGCAACTCTCAAGCTACTGCCCAGGATTTGATCACTTATTATGGCGTTGCTGCTCATAAGGTTACGCCGATTTTACTCGGATATGATGCAACTAATTTTTATCCCAGAGAAAAATCTGCTCCCTCTCAAACACCCTATTTTTTGTATCTTGGTCGTCAAGATCCTTATAAAAATCTAGAGGGTTTAATCAAGGCTTTTGCCAATATCCCAGATCAAGATTATCATCTAGCGATCGCTGGTTCAACTGACCCCCGCTTTACCCCTAAATTAAAACAACAGGCTCAAGAATTGGGCGTAGCATCTAGAGTTCAATGGCTCAACTACCTCAGCTACCAAGAATTACCTGTCGTTATTAGTAATGCAGTTGCTCTGGTATTGCCGACTTTTTGGGAAGGTTTTGGACTGCCTGTTTTAGAAGCAATGGCTTGCGGAATTCCTGTAATAACTTCCAATTTGGCTTCTTTACCCGAAATAACTGGCTATGCTGCAATTTTAATTAATCCTTATGATATTACAGCAATTACTTCAGCAATGGTAACTATAACTCAAGATTCAGATATGCGATCGCAATTAAGTCAATTAGGCATCAAACAAGCACAAAAATTTAGCTGGGCAAAGACAGGGACGAAAACTAAGGAAGTTTTACAGCAATTTCTTTAGTTAATTACTGCGGGGGCAACAACTAATTCCTAAAGCTTGTTGTATAGAAGCAAGGGGGAGGGTTTTCAGGAATCTATCTTTTAATTTCCAAACTCCTATTCTCAATGTAGACGCGGTTTAATTTGATGATATAAATTCAAATATTGCTGGGCTATGTTTGACTTATCGAAGCGTTTGATATCCCCTGGGCTAAATGAATCAGAATTTTCTATAACTTCAACTAAGGCTTGGCTCAAATTACTAACTGCATTGCCTTCAAGGGAAAAATAAGCACACTTGGAAGTGGCAATTTCTCGAAATATGGGAATGTCGGAACAGACGACACAACTGGTAAAGTGTAAAGCTTCTGCAAGAGGTAGGCAAAAGCCTTCAGTGGAGGAAGCAATAACAAAGACCTGACAGTGTTTATATAGCCAGCATAGTTCTTGGTCTTTGAGTGCCGATAGTAAGCGTACTCTGTTTCCCAGATTGTATTTACTGATCAAACCTTTAATGTTTTCTGTTTCAGGGCCTGATGTACCAACAATAACTAGTTGATAATCTTGCTCAATTCGATTGGTTTCTAACAATTGAGCATATGCCTTAATCAGCAGAGCTAAATTTTTGTTTTGCCGATGCTGGGCGACAGATAACAAGAATCGGCTATTTTCGGCTAGCTGTTGAGGAGCTTTAGTTTCTATCCCTGTAAAATCAACATAATTATAAATCACATCAACTTTTTGCTCTGGCTTAAGCTTAGGGAAATAAAACTTAAGCTTGTCTAAAGTAACCTGAGATACACAAGGCAAACCATCACTATTACTGATACATTGTTTTAAAAATAGGCGATTAAACCAAGCTTGAGGAAAACCAAAGTTTTCTGGGCATTCGTAGGGATATAAATCATGAATTGTCGTAACTACAGGAGCGTTAAATTGTGCTGTTAAGAAAGGGAAAGGAAAAGAAAGATGGACGATATCAGAGTTGAGCTTATTTGCTAATTGAGGTAAATCCCATAGAAACCAGAGATTTCGGATAATAGAGCTATTTTTAATGTTGACACTAACTAATCTAATTTTATCGGAATCAAGAGCAAAGGCGGTTTCAAAGTAAGATTGTTGCCAAGAGCCAATGACGATACTAATTTTAGTTACTTCCGATTTTTCAGCTAAACAGCGAGCCAAGTTGGCGGCATGTCGGCAAACACCAGTAGGTTTAATTGGTCGATGTAAGGCTGCAATAAAAACGTGCATATCAAAGAAGGTACTCTATGTATAGATCGTTTAGGTGTTGGGTCTGGTAGAAGTAGCAAGAACGATAAAAGACAAGTATCCAAGCTAAAATCTGTTTTTTAGTCAGAATTGATCTTGGTTGTGCTAAAAGTCATATTTTAAACTAGAACCAGCTTTCCATAGTGGAGCATTTCGTTCATAAGCACCAATATCGGGAAATTTACCCACAAAATTATCAGTAATTTGGGGAATAATAATTCCTGCGTCGATCGCCGGAGAATCTTTTTGGAGAGTAAAATAAGGAATAGCTCCCGTAAATTTAAACTGTGATTTCTTACTGGGGGGTCGAGAAAATTTGATGTCAGTATCCAGGAAAAGATTGTGAGATTGTTGTTCGGCAGCTATGCTTGGGGATTCGGCAAAAATATTGTTACGGGCTTCGATATATTCCCCTGCAAGTTCCACTTCTCCCAGAAAAGTATTATTGAAAATCCGATCATATCCCCTGGGACTGCCCGCGGCTACACCATAGTTATCTTTCCCTCCAGTTAAGTTCCAAACAACGTTGTGATGGATAGTGCTATTGAAAGTTTCAATGTCTAAATAAATTCCGCGAGTCCCCCAAAAAGGACTAAAGGCTTGAGCATCTCGAATCCAGTTGTGATGAATTGAACCACCTTCTAAGTCAACATGACAACAGACATAAATCCCACCCAAATCGGTACTAACCATGCCGAACTCAGAAATGTCATTATAGGATATTTCGATGTTGCGACCATCTGTTCCTGCGGTGTGCCAATCCCAGCTAATTGCATCTCGACCAGTACGTTTGATTGTGTTGTGGCTGATTTTATGTCCATTACCGTTGAGACGAACGGGAGCAGCATAAGACACTTTATAGTTAGTGTTGACGATGATGTTATTCGTCACCTGATGATTATTACCCTCAAGCAAGACACCGTTCCCAGAACTACCGTCAATTACTGAATTTCTCAGGATATTATTACTGCCCCGTAGTTGAATTCCCGTATCGTGAGCGTGAGCTGCTAAGAATAAAGCATCATCAGACTCATAGGCTTTTTCAGATTCAGGTATAGGTGGCAGAGTCATGTGATGAGAAACATATTTAGCCCGAATACCATCAATGATGATACCCGTACTGCGATCGCTTGTAGTGATAGTATTGGCAAAGAGATTGAGATCACGGACTACAATGTGAGAGCGATCGCTTAAATCAAACGCTAAATTGCGCTGTTTTACTTCTACTGACTGCGGAGTTTTGCTATCTGGTGACCATAAGTAAAGACCGTCACTGCTACCTTGATAAAACCATTCCCCTGGGTCATCTAATAGTTCCAATTTGCCAAACAAATAAAACCAAAAACCGCCCCTATCCCAAGGAGCAGTCATTTCCGCTATTAGTTTTTCTGCCGTTCCGCCAGTTATCTCCCCTGTACGACTGGTATACCATTCATTAGTCCAAATTCTTCCCCCTATCCAACCCTCGGATAGCTTGGGAATCTCTTCGTTCTCAATCTTGGCTGCTGTACCGCCCAGGCTTTCTAATCCACCCCCCAGCAGATTAGGTCGTAAAAAATCTCGCTTCTGATCGAGGTTAGGTAAGCGAGCTTCTGGCATCATTGCTCCCTTAACAAAGACCTGATTAGCTAAAAATCCTGTATCACTATAGCCATCAACAGGTAAGTTAATATCAGTACGATAGATTGAACCACGATCTCTAGACCAGTTATTAACTAATTCTGCTCCCGAAATTGTCACCTGTTCTTGCTTATAGGCAGCAAAGGTTATCGGTTCTATTTTCGTTCCCGACATTCTGGGTCGTACTGTTTCTCGATAAGTCCCTCTCCTTAGCCAGCAGGTTGAACCTGGTTGAACTAACTCGGCACATTTTTGGATCGTTTTAAACGGACGATCAAAGTTACCTGGATTATCATCTGACCCTTGAGGGGAAACAAAATAGCCTTCTAATATCGTTTCAGTTTTTAGTTGGGATATAGTTTGTGCAGAAGCACTATTTCTGTCCGATACCTTAACAGAAGAGTCAACGTTCTTATCGAGATTAATCTGGCTCGAAGATTTTCTTAGTTGATCTGACTCACACCCAGACATACATAGGCTGGCAAAAATACCTGCACCCAGAATTACAACCCTTAGTTTTCTCATAAACATTGATCAAAATTTTGGTTAATAGTCAATAATCAGTTGAGCAATCTTAGATAACGTGAGTTCGGAGTTCGGAGTTCGGAGTTCGTGAGCGAAATAATAGGGTCTTCAGATACCTAAAATTAGGAAAGTTGCGAAATTTTTAAGTTTCTTTTGCTTCGTCGAACTCCTAAGAAACAAATTGTTTCTTGTAGACATTACGAATATAATTCGTTGGACGCTCACGTTAGATATTTAATATTGTGTTGGACTCAGACTATTGATACTAGTCATGCTGGAATTGGAATATGCATCAACGCATTCTTGGTAAACTTCAGACAGCCATTTTCCTTTAGCTGACCAACTATAAAGTTCTCTAATGCGTTGTTGCCCCATTTTGCCCATCTGGAGACATAAATCGGGATTGGCAGCCAATTTAACCATGGCTTTTGCTAGGTCACTAACTGCCTGTTCAGGACTATGAGCGGGAACTTTGATGCCAATATCTGGGGTTACCGTTTCTCCTGGACCACCCAAGTCTAGACAAAGAATTGGTCTGCCTGATGCCATTGCCTCCAAGGGAACCCATCCCCCCGAATCATGCAAACTAGGATGAACTAGAGCCGTACATTGTCCTAATCGGACTAAAACTTCTTTGCGGTCTAACAAGCCAAAGAAAGTTACTCGGTCGGCAATATTTAATTGCTGAGCCAGATTCTTTAACTTTTCTAATTCCGGCCCTTCTCCCACAACCCAGTACTCAGCATCTGTCAAATTTGCTTCGGCAAAAGCTCTGAGTCCTAAATAAATTCCTTTCCAGTGCAGTAGTCGTGCGACGTTAATAAATCTCACAGGTTCGACTGTGGGTGGAGGACATTGGCTAAGTTGCTCAATTTCTGCCTGAGATATACCTGTCTCTGAAGCCTGTTTAATCTGTAATGCCCCCAGTTTACTCAGTTTTTTGGCCGTATCTTTAGTAGTTGCATAGGCGATAGTACTGTTTCTAGCTGTTAAACGAGTTAAAGGATCTAGTTCTCCCATACCTCGCCATGCTCCTCTTAAGTATTCGTAGAGCTTGTTTTTGGGATTAAAATCCGTCCAAAACTTCGGTGGTGCAGACTCTCCACCACCAACTGGACCCCAGATAAAAGGAATTGGTAACAAGGAAAGTAAACTGGGAACAGAATAGCGGACAAAGGTAACGTGGTGAGCAATGTCAAAGTTTATATGACGATGCATTTTTTGCGCCACAAAGTATGCCTGAATTTGCCACAGGTAGTAGTGAAGTTGCATCCCCCCAGATTGTCCCCAACGCAAACTATCCTGCCAAAAGGGAGGAGTAAAATAAACAAAGTGCAGGTTGGGAATAGGATTCCGTTCCAGTTCGGCTTCAATCGCTGCTTTACTTTCATCTGGTCGAGTAAATACCCAGACTTCGTGATGTTTAGCAACTTCTTTGGCTATGTTCCAACCTACGCCACGTTCAGAACCTTTTCCTGGTTCGCAAGAATATGCAGATAGTAAGACTTTCATTTTATTTAATTGAGTAAATAACAATAATGTTGGATTTTTTGGAATAATAATTAATTAGAAGTTATACAATCTTTGTTTAGATTATTTATCAAATAAAACCATTTTCTAAGTTGAAACAATTATGCTAGTACTTTTCTTTTAGCACTCATAACTTTTTCATAGAAATTTGCAGTTTGCTCGGCGGTTTTTTTCCAGGTAAACTCCTTAACCCTTGCCAAGCCTTTATCGATTAAATCTTGACGAAAAGCTGCATCTTGATGAATGCGTAATACAGCCTGAGTTATTTCTTCTACATCCATTGGCTCAACTAATATTGCTGCATCACCAGCCACTTCTGGAAGAGAAGAAACATTAGCAGTAATCGTGGGAGTACCACAAGCCATAGCTTCTAAAATAGTTAAACCAAAACCTTCATAAAGAGAGGGGGCTAAGAGAATATCAGCCGCATTATAAAAGTAAATCAAATCTTCGCTATCAGGATTATTGATCAAGGTAATATATTTAGTTAAGTTATTAGCTTCAATATATTGTTTTTGTTCAGGATAAAAATCTTCTCCAACTTTCCAGAGACGAATAGGAATATTATGATCTGCGATCGCTTTTACCACCTTTAAAACTGTCTCGATATTTTTACGCTGGTGATTTGTGCCAACATTTAACAGACAAATTTCTTCAGGTGATTCGGCATACTTTTGTTTCCATTCAGCTACTGCTTGAGGGTCAAGCATACTAAATTCACTTCCCACACCATTAGGAACTACTGTTATTTTTTTCTGGTCAACATTCAGCCATTGATTGACATCTTTTTTCGTATTACTAGAAATAGCAATTGTGCCATCAGCAGCAGTAATCCCTTTTACACAGTATTGCCAGACTGCCATACTGAAAGCTGGAAAACGAGCCTCATTTTTTAATATTTCTGGATATATATACTGGACTAAATCGTGACAAGTAACCACTACTGATTTACCCATTTTTTTGAGTCCATAAGCAAGATGCCCATCGGTATGATCGATAATATGAAATATGTCAGCTTCCATCTGATTTACTACGCGGGGATGATTGTAAAAACGCTCATAATATTTGCGTAATGGATTTCCAGAATGCCACAAATTTTCTAAATCGTCACTCCAAGCTTGAGGAGCTATTTCAATAATTGACCAATTTGGTCTAAGTTTTTTTAATTCAGTAACTAAATTATTAGTATAGACATCCATACTAAAAGCAACTTTGGCTTCTCTTCTAACAATTGCTACTCGCATCTACTTTCTCCTTAGATAATTTTAAAGCTTTAGTTATTGGTAATAAAAGTTAAATTTATAGCTACTATATATATTTAGAAATAAACTTGTTTTTTTGGATTAATGAAATAACTATCCAGCTAAGTAAAAAACTTGATATAGAGTAAATTAATATTGATGAAATAGATACAGTCTGGGTAGCTTGAGGTAAAACTATAGTTAAAGCAATTTCAATCGCACTTTTAACAAAAGGATGGATTAAATAAATACCAAAAGAACATAGTCCTAAATTACTAATTATATTTCCCTGAGAAATATATTGAGAAGTAGCAATGCCAAAAAGCAGAAAAGAATAAGCAACTATTATTTCACTCAAAGCTCCTGGCAAATACTCAGATCCTGCAATATCCACCAAAATAAAAAACATAAATATTGCAGCTACTGTTTCTTTTTCATACAGCCATCTATATTCATTTTTTTCAAAAATTTTATTGATAAATAAAGCAACCAAGAAATAGGGGGTACATCTAATTACCCAAGCAAAATTAACTAATAAAATACGCCAAGTATTATAAAAAATATTGTTTGGTGATATTAACTGAAGTAGTTGAGGAAAAGCAGTATAAGAATCTAAATTAAAATTATTATTAGAAATCATTAATAGTTGATATAAAAATATACTGCCAATAGATAAAATGAATAGCCAAAAAAGAGAATTATGCTTGTTACTTAAATAATTAGCCAGATATAGTAAAATAGTTCCTGATAATAACAAGGGAATAAAATATAGATGATAAGAAGCTGCTCCCAAAAAAATAATTGCTACAGGATCTGCTAGTAATTGTTGAAGTTGGTTAGTATCGTTAGTAAGTGTAAAAATTACTGTTTTAGAAACCACATAAAAGATACTCCATAAGATATAAGGAATTACAATTCGCTGAAGCTTTTTGTGCCAAAAATGACTGTCAAGAGCCAATGGTAATTTCTTGGTACTAAAATAAAAGAATGCGGCTAAAAAGAAAGGAACAGCATAGTAAAATAAATAGCGAAATTGAATTGCTTGGTTGCTAATGGGGATACCCCAGGTTTCATCTCCCGAATGCACTAAAATTACAGCAAATGCTGCCAATCCGCGACAGAGATCAATACCAGCTAATCTAGTTGTTTTACTCATAAATTACTTCAATACAGGTACTAACTTTTGCCATTGCGCCAGTAATCTTTGGGCGATCCTTTCATGGGAATAATATTTTGCTACCCTGTCTATCCCATAGTTCCCCATTTCCTCATGCCAATTGCGATCGCATATTGCTCGTTTTAAAATTTCTGCTAGGGCGACAGGATTACCTTCAGGGAAAACTAAATCGTCACAGGCGATGACGTGAGGTATTTCACCGCAGCTTGAGCCGATCACAGGGATGCCCATTGCCATCGCTTCGATAATCACATGACCAAACTGTTCCTTCCAGGTAGCCACCGTGCGAGAAGGCAGTACTAAAACATCAAATTTACCTAGTTCAATCGGTGCAGCCTCATGGCGCACTGCACCACGCCAAATAACGCGATCGCTAATTTGCTGAGTTTCCGCTGTTTGGCGTAACTTGGTTTCACTTTCACCTGAACCGCATAAAGTCACCTGAAAGTCCAAACCCTGCTGTTTTAATTGGCTAACAGCAGTAAATAAAGTATCAAGTCCTTTTTCGGGAGCTATTCGACCCAAAAAGCCAATATTAAACTTATCCTGCTCTGCTTTATTGGTAGGAGAAAACAAACTAGTATCTACTCCCATCTGAGGCATTACTTCTATTTGTCCTTGATATTCCCAGTTTTGCATCACCTCCGCACCATCCTGATTACCAGCAAGATATAAATCAGTGCTGTTCATCACAAAGTCCCGTACCCAGCGGCGAAAAGGAGATAGGGAGCGTAGTTGATTTTCCCAACCAAACACTACCATCGGTTTTTTCAATAACCTGGCCCAAAAAGCGACTTCTAAGGCACAAAGAGAAAAAATCTCTTCCTCAACCTGAATTACATCAGGCTGAAAATCTTGGATCACCTGGCGAATTTTCCCAGGATTATAAATATGTGCGCCGACTCTACCTGAAAACCAAACAGGAGCAGAATAAGTCTTAATTTCAGGGAATGGAGTTTCTAGCTCAATAGTACGATTCCATTCCAAAGCCTGCCAATTGCTGGGGGCAAGTAAGGCAACTTCTACTTCATTGGTATCGGCGATCGCTTTAAGCTTACCTTGATTTACCCCTACTACATAAGCATGACTGACAAATAATACTCGTAGTTTTCGTTTTCCTGGGGCAGTTGTCACTGCGTCAGGAATATTCTGTATTTGAAGTTGATTAGACATAACGGTAATTAAATACAAATAAAATTTAGATAGAAAGTTTTAAACTGGCGTTATTTATTGCTCAAATTTCAAACGTTTATTCTGCCAAGCCAGCCCCAATAA
>CBDUCX010000219.1:0-9823 GCA_965365755.1 uncultured Pleurocapsa sp. | reverse complement strand
AAATTTGTCCCAAACAAATTCAAATATCTGATGACTAGTAAGTCATTGATCGCCTTTGATCAACTTTTCGAGCTCCTATTTATCTCAAGTTTTCGCTGATTTATTTTGCCTCCCTGGCTTTAGTGCTTCAATAATCAAATGAGTTTATTGATTATTTGTATCGGATATTTTTGGCAGAATTAAGCCATTGTTTAGATTTGTCAAGCAAAATTTCTGCGATCCCCGTAACATGCTAATATTCGTTGTCAACCTGGTATTGGTGACATCTAAGCTCTTAATAATTTTTTTTAGGATTCATAGGTAATAAGACCTAGAAGCTTTTGGTTTTCCAGAAGCCAGCAGAAAATTACAGAACTTAACCTCGATCAAGGAGGTGTAGTCAGTAAGTATCATTAGTAAATATGAATAAATTATAAAAAGTACATTTAATGCCAATTATCAGCAGGGCAACTCTACAGAAACTCAAGGTTTTTAGAGCAGGTATAAATCCTTATTAACAATCAAATTAAAAAATATAATCATGTTTTATGTTGTCAAAGGAGTCAAGGTTATTTATGCTTGATCATGGGTGGTAAATTAGCTAGATTTTTTTGACTAAAGTAATTTTGTCAAGGCAGGACGATCTGTCCCCAAAAATAATCTTGGTAAAAATAAGAAAACTCATATTAAATATGAGTCTGGAAGATTAATTTGGCAGCCACATCCAGGAGTGGAACAGCATAACAAGTAGCTATGGTGAGGTGTTTACTCCCTCATAGCTCGGCTATGCGGTGTTATTTATATTCGGTTTAAAGAGGAAAAGATAAAAAATGCCTATCGCAGTAGGAATGATCGAAACTTTGGGTTTTCCCGCAGTAGTAGAGGCAGCAGACTCTATGGTTAAAGCAGCTCGTGTCACCTTAGTGGGATACGAAAAAATTGGTACAGGTCGCGTCACTGTAATTGTGCGGGGAGATGTATCTGAAGTTCAGGCTTCTGTGGCTGCTGGAGTTGAATCTGCCAAACGAGTAAACGGTGGAGAAGTGCTATCTACCCATATTATTGCTCGTCCTCATGAGAACTTGGAATATGTGCTACCAATTCGCTACACCGAAGAAGTAGAACAGTTTCGCTCCTATTAGTGATTCCTAGCCGTGGAAGGTGATGAATCTGTGACGAAAAATTATGATTTCAGTCTCAAAATCAAACAACAGTTAATTAATTAAACATAATTAGCGATCGCTGATTATACAGGAGTAAAAATATGTCAATTGCAGTCGGAATGATTGAAACTCTAGGCTTTCCTGCGGTAGTAGAAGCAGCAGATGCCATGGTTAAAGCAGCTCGTGTCACCCTAGTGGGATACGAAAAAATTGGTACAGGTCGTGTCACCGTAATTGTGCGGGGAGATGTCTCGGAAGTTCAAGCTTCTGTGGCTGCTGGAACAGAAAACGTGACTAGAGTAAACGGTGGACAGGTTCTTTCTACTCATATCATTGCGCGTCCCCATGAGAACTTAGAATATGTGTTACCTATTCGTTACACCGAAGAGGTAGAGCAGTTTCGTACCTATTAATTTTAATTAACACCATAAGTAATTAGGCGAGTTAGTTCCGCGATTGTGCGGAACAGACTCATAAATAAATAATTCAGGAGCAGAAAATATGTCAATTGCAGTCGGAATGATTGAAACCCTTGGTTTTCCTGCGGTAGTAGAAGCAGCAGATGCCATGGTGAAAGCAGCCCGTGTCACCCTAGTGGGCTACGAAAAAATCGGGACAGGTCGCGTCACCGTAATTGTTCGTGGTGATGTCTCGGAAGTTCAGGCTTCTGTGGCCGCAGGGAAAGAAAATGTAACCAGAGTTAACGGCGGACAAGTACTTTCGGATCACATCATTGCTCGTCCCCACGAAAACCTAGAATACGTTCTACCTATTCGCTACACCGAGGCTGTAGAGCAGTTCCGCGAAAGCGTAAATCCTCGTCCTCTAAGAAGACCATAAGTTAATCAAGGCAGTATGGTATGCAAATAGCCCAAGTTCGCGGCACCGTAGTTAGTACTCATAAAACTCCTAGTATGAGAGGGGTTAAGTTACTTTTAGTTCAATACATAGATGAAGAAGGGCAACTTTTACCTCAATACGAAGTGGCAGGAGATCTAATTGGTGCAGGTCAGGGTGAATGGGTATTGGTTAGTCGAGGTAGTGCGGCTCGTATTGAGGCTGGTCAAGAATCCAAACCACTAGATGCCACAATCGTGGGCATCATTGATACGGTCAACGTAGACCGTAATGCACTCTACAGCAAAAAAGAGGTAGAGCGATTGACTTAGGGCTGAATCAGCGCAAGTGTACATGACATCAGTAGATGAAAATGTAGCCTAATTGGCATTAAGAGAAAAAGATGGTTGAGTTAGTTCAGGAGGAATTGAGACAATGGTAGTCCGCACTAAAGCGGCTCCCCCAACTCCGTGGTCAAGTGATTTGGCAACACCACAGGTAGATGAGAGTGCCTACGTGCATTCCTTCTCCAGATTAATTGGAGATGTGAGAGTAGGAGCAAATGTTTTTGTTGCTCCAGGCAGTTCCATCAGAGCCGATGAGGGAACACCTTTTTACATTGGAGACAGCACCAATATTCAAGATGGTGTTGTAATTCATGGTCTAGAAAAGGGTCGAGTAGTTGGTGACGACGGGAAAGAGTATTCTGTCTGGATTGGCAGTAATACTTGTATTACCCACATGGCCTTAATTCACGGGCCAGCCTACATTGGAGACGAATGTTTTATTGGCTTTCGCTCTACGGTGTTTAACGCCAAGGTAGGAGATGGCTGCATTGTGATGATGCATGCTTTAATTCAAGACGTGGAGATTCCTCCTGGTAAATATGTTCCATCAGGAGCAGTGATCGTCAATCAACAGCAAGCGAATCGCTTACCAGATGTCATAGATAGCGATCGCTCTTTTGCGCATCATGTGGTCGAAATTAACGAGGCTCTTTTGGCTGGTTATCGTTGTGCCGATGATGATGCTTGTGTTAACCCCCACCTTCACCATGCCAGTGAACAAGGTCATACAGACGTAAGTCTGAGGAAGGATGTCAATAATGAGAATGATTATATAAATTCAGTAGGGAATATGAGTTTAAGTTCAGATATTAGAACCCAAGTGCGATCGCTATTGGCCCAAGGCTGTGTCATCAGCACTGAACACGCTAACCGCCGTCGTTTTAAAACAAAGTCCTGGCTGACAGGAGAAAGAATTGAAAGCCGTAATGAGGGTCATGTAGTGGCTGAATTACAATCTGTTCTCCGTGAGTATCAAGGAGAATATGTTCAGTTGATCGGAGTCGACCCCAGAGCTAAAAGAAGAGTAGTCGAAATGATTGTTCAACGTCCTGATGATAATCCAGGGGAAGGATCTGTTAGTAGCGTGGCCAAGCACAACCGTGGTGGCAGAAGCCGTACTAGTTCGAGCAGTCATGGTGGAAGTAGTTTAGGCGGAGATGTTGCATCTCAAATTAACAGCTTAATTTCTCAAGGCTGTAAAATCGGTATTGAACATGCCAATAAACGTCGTTTTAGAACTAAGTCCTGGCTAACCGTCGGACAAGTAAGTGGTAACAAAGTATTTAGTGCCATCGAGCAGGCGATCGCCGAGTATCCAGGAGAATATATTCGTGTGATTGGTGTTGATGCTAATGCTAAAAGAAGAATTGCTGAAATAATTGTGCAACGTCCTGGGGATGCACCTGCCCAATCTACTAGAAGTTCTGCTAGTTCTTACAGCAATGGTACTAGTGCTAGCTACAGCAGTAATAATGGTGGCGGAAAACTTACCTCGAAAGTCATTCAACAAATTCGCTCTTTGCTCGCTGCTGGCTTCAAAATTGGTACAGAACATGCGGATAAACGCCGCTTCAGAAGCCAATCTTGGCAAAGTTGTTCACCAATTGATACTGACCGCGAATCTGATGTGATTGCTGCGTTAGAAGCTTGTTTGGTGGAACATTCAGGGGAGTATGTACGCATGTTGGGTATTGATACCCAAGCTAAACGCCGAGTTGCCGAAACTATCATCCAAAGACCTGGGAACAATTCCGTTGCTCAGTCTAACTCTGCGACCTCTAGTTATAGCAGTAGCAGTAGTGGTAGCAGTAGAAGCAATGGCAATGGTCGAAGTAATGGTTACAGTAGTAACCAATTAAGTTCAGAAGCCTTACAAGAGTTGCGCTCTCTGTTGTCTGCTGGGTTCAAAATCGGTACAGAACACGCTAACAAACGTCGCTTTAGAACTAAGTCTTGGAATAGTTGCTCTCCGATTGATAGCCGTCATGAGTCGGATGTAATTGCGGCTCTAGAAGCTTGTCTATCAGAGCATTCTGGTGAATATGTTCGCATGATTGGTATTGACCCCAAACAAAAACGCCGAGTTGCCGAAACTATCATTCAACGACCATAAGCCAAGGTTATAGAGGTTGCGTTCTTATCCAAGAGGACAATGGAGCGGTTGTTTTGACTGTAGATCATTGCTAGTGATCGCCTCCACAACTGTTCCAAAGTCTATCAATATGTTTACTTGTTTCAATGATCTATCTACCACCGCCACAACCTATTTTGAATAAGGATATACGTATAAGTGGTGACGTAGAAATTCATCCCACAGCATCTTTAGCTCCTGGAGTTATTTTACAAGCCGCTCCTAATTGTCGCATTGTTATTGGTGCGGATGTTTGCATCGGCATGGGAGCAATTATTAATGCTTGTCAGGGTTTAATTGAAATAGACAGCGGTGCTATTTTAGGTTCGGGAGTCCTGATTGTTGGCGCGAGTAAAGTTGGGAGTAATTCTTGTATTGGCACTTCTAGCACGATTTTTCAAGCAGATATAGCAGCAATGGCTGTGGTGGAGCCAGGTTCAATTCTTGGTGATATTTCTCGTCAAATGAATTTGGAGGAGAGTCAAAAGACTACTAAAACTGATACTCAATCTAAATCTGAGCCGCCAAAGAGTTCTCAAAAGAGCCCGAAAACTCATAGTAATTATTATTATGCTGCTGCACAATCTAATCAAGCTAAAGCAGATAATTCCCCCCAAGAACAAAATTCAGACTCAATTCCTAAGGTAGAAATATCCGTTGAACCTCAGGTGGAAAAGGAAAAAATTCCAGTTGTGGGGCAGGTTTACATCAATGAGCTTTTAGTAACTTTATTTCCCCATAATAAAGGTTCAAGTTCTAAGAGGAAAAATTCATCAGAGTAGACTTGTCAAGATAACATTTTAATCAAATGAATAGATGAAATTAATAATACGTATCGAAGTTCTAGATACGTCACTGAATTTAGCTAGAAACTCTAAGATTAATAAATTTGTAGATGGTTAAAATTTTAATTTTCTCATTGTTTATCTTTCACATTTCCCAGAAAAAATAATAAACATAATAACTACTAGGTTCCGTAAGTCCGAACTCCCCTCATCTCAGATCGAGGGGAACTCATCGCTCCTAAGAAACAAATTGTTTCTTCTAGACATTACGAATCTAAATTTGGTAGACACTCACATTTGTATATCTCTTTTTTTCGATGCAATTCAATTGGCGTCGATTTTTTTTTTGCTGTTATTGATTAAAAAGCTATTGGTATTATGGCTTAAGACTAGTTTTATAGCTTTTCTGCCGTCAAACATAAGAGCCAACTAGTGAAATTCATTACTTTTAGTTTCAATAAATTGAGTAAATATACTCAAAAAAACAGGTGAGTTCGACGACTATAAACACAATAAAACTAAACATAATAAAGAAAATATTAATAATTCTTAACCATTTAAAATTATAGGTGGTGATATTCATTAGATTAATTAATCTATCGTAGAAAATAATTCAATCAAAGTTGAGTCTAAAATACTTAGAAAGGATTAAGATTCATGTTATGGTATTAACATAAGAAATTGAAAAAAGAAGTAGCCAATTGTGCTATTTAGAGAAGCGATTTTTTTAAGCTCGCGAGATATCTTTCTACTGATTTTTTTAACGGTAATAGAGTCTGTTATACAGGTGACTCTAGATGAAAGTAAAAGTTAAGCGTTTTATTTATGGAGGAATGACCGAATATGGCAACTAAGACAGGTGCTGGATTTAAGGCTGGTGTACAAGATTACCGCCTGACCTACTACACCCCAGATTACACTCCCAAGGACACAGACCTTTTGGCTTGTTTCCGCATGACACCGCAACCTGGTGTTCCTGCTGAAGAATGCGCTGCTGCGGTAGCTGCTGAGTCATCAACTGGGACTTGGACAACAGTATGGACTGATGGTTTAACTGACCTAGATCGTTATAAAGGTCGTTGTTATGAAGTTGAACCTGTTCCTGGAGAAGACAATCAATACTTCTGTTTTGTCGCTTATCCCATGGACTTGTTTGAAGAGGGTTCTGTAACTAACATTCTTACTTCTTTGGTCGGTAACGTATTTGGTTTTAAAGCTCTACGTGCATTGCGTCTAGAGGATCTTCGTATTCCTGTAGCTTTGATGAAGACTTTCCAAGGACCTCCTCACGGTATTACTGTGGAAAGAGATTTATTGAACAAATATGGTCGTCCTTTATTGGGTTGTACAATTAAGCCTAAATTAGGTTTATCAGCGAAAAACTACGGTCGTGCAGTTTATGAATGTCTTCGTGGTGGTCTAGACTTCACTAAAGATGATGAAAACATTAACTCTCAGCCTTTCATGCGTTGGCGCGATCGCTTTTTGTTTGTGCAAGAAGCAATTGAGAAAGCTCAAGCAGAAACTAATGAAGTTAAAGGTCACTACCTTAACGTAACGGCAGCTACTTGTGAAGAAATGATGGAACGTGCTAATTTCGCCAAAGAAATCGGTACTCCTATCGTCATGCACGACTTCCTAACAGGTGGTTTTACTGCTAACACTACTCTAGCTAAATGGTGTCGTAAGAATGGTGTCTTATTACATATTCACCGCGCAATGCACGCGGTGATTGACCGTCAAAGAAATCATGGTATTCACTTCCGCGTCTTAGCTAAGTGTTTACGGATGTCTGGTGGTGATCACCTCCACTCTGGTACTGTTGTCGGTAAACTCGAAGGTGAAAGAGACATCACTTTAGGTTTTGTAGACCAAATGCGTGAAGACTATGTAGAAGAAGATCGCTCTCGTGGTAACTTCTTCACTCAAGATTGGGCTTCTATGCCTGGCGTAATGCCTGTCGCTTCTGGTGGTATCCACGTATGGCACATGCCTGCACTAGTAGAAATCTTTGGTGATGATTCTTGTTTACAGTTTGGTGGCGGTACTTTAGGACACCCTTGGGGTAATGCTCCTGGTGCAACTGCTAACCGTGTAGCTTTAGAAGCTTGTGTTCAAGCTCGTAATGAAGGACGTTCTTTGGCTCGCGAAGGTAACGATGTTATCCGTGAAGCTTGCCGTTGGAGTCCTGAGTTGGCAGCAGCTTGTGAACTTTGGAAAGAAATCAAGTTCGAGTTTGACGCAGTAGATACTCTCTAGATTTAGAGAATAGTTATTTGTGAACAGCAAGTAGTTAAGTCTGGGATTACAAATGAGGAACTAAACAAGCTGAATTTAAAATTCCAGAATAGCTATCTGAACTAAATGCAACCAAAAGATATTGCCAAAGATACGGCAAAAGTTGTCCAAAATTACCTGACTTATAAAGCAGTGCAGTTAGTTATTGCTCAACTAGCGGAAACTAATCCTCAAGAATCTATCTGGTTGAGGCAATACTCTTCAGGAGGCAGGCTGCGAGACGCAGAAGCCTATATAGAAGAGATCATGTCTGAGACTAGGGGGAAGGAGCTTGCTCTGCGAATAATGCTGGTTCGCGACACCATAGCAGAGCAGACTCTAGAATTTTTACCGGAAATAGTTACTACTGGAATTAAGTCAGATAATTTGACTCATCGCCGTCATCTTTTGGAGCGTCTTACCCGAACGTCCGATGAAGCGTTGAAACTGGATGCTTCTGAGACATCAGAGGAAACTGAAGATTCTGATTAGAACATAAATACAAAAAGAGAAAACATGAAAACATTACCAAAAGAGCGTCGTTACGAAACCCTTTCTTACCTACCTCCTTTAACGGATCAGCAAATTGCCAAACAGATTGATCACATGATTGATCAGGGTTACATTCCTGGTGTGGAATTTGAGAAAGATCCTACCCCAGATCTACACCACTGGACTCTCTGGAAGCTACCTTTATTCGATGCTCGTAGTTCTCAAGATGTCTTAAATGAAGTGCGTGAATGTCGTTCCGAGTATTCTGATTGCTATATTCGTGTTGTTGGTTTCGACAACATTAAGCAATGTCAAACTGTAAGCTTCATTGTTTATAAGCCAACCCAAAACCGTTTCTAGAAGGCAAATAACCTAGTTATCTTGAATCTTGAATTCTAGTAACGTTTTACAAATAAAGATAAATTTCAATATTTTTGAGGATGATGCCAGTAGTAAATACTAACGTCGTCCTTTTTTCTTGGTAAGATGTCTTAAAACAGCATAGTTTAAAAAATTAACCATTAAGTTTTGCACCATAAGACGATGATTGCTTGATCGAAACTAGAAGTTATCTAACTACTATGTCTAATTTCTAATTAAAATAATTATTTTGCTTAACAACTAGAAGCTGAACTATGCTTGCCAAAAGAATATTACCTTGTCTTGATGTCAATGCAGGGCGAGTGGTTAAAGGGATTAATTTTGTTGACCTAAAAGATGCTGGAGATCCCGTAGAACTAGCAAAAGTTTACAATGATGCAGGAGCAGACGAGCTTGTATTTCTTGATATTACCGCTACTCATGAAGATCGAGGGACAATTGTGGACGTGGTGTATCGCACAGCAGAGCAAGTTTTTATTCCTCTGACTGTCGGTGGTGGTATTCAATCCTTAGAAAACATTAAAATTTTGTTACGGGCGGGAGCCGATAAAGTTAGCATAAATTCCGCAGCAGTTCGTGATCCTGGCTTAATAAATCGTGCAAGCGATCGCTTTGGCAAACAATGTATAGTTGTAGCAATTGATGCTCGCAGACGCACTGAAATAAACAATCCAGGGTGGGATGTCTACGTCCGTGGAGGGAGAAAAAATACAGGTATCGATGCTATATCCTGGGCAGCAGAAATGGCCAAGCGAGGCGCAGGAGAATTGCTAGTAACTAGTATGGATGCTGATGGAACCCAGGCAGGGTATGATCTAGAACTAACCAGAACGATTACTGAACAAGTAGAAATTCCTGTAATTGCTTCTGGGGGCGCTGGAAACTGCCAACACATTTATGAAGCTTTGGAGCAGGGTAAAGCCGAAGCGGCTCTTCTAGCTTCATTACTGCACTTTGGTCAGCTTAGTGTCCAGGAAATTAAAACTTATCTTCAGGAACGCCAAGTACCAGTTAGGATTTCCTAACTTCACAATCTTTAGTAAAGCTTAAGTTAAGAATATAAGGTGAAAACTTAAAAATTGTGTATTAAAATAGAGTTGTTTTTACATTTCGTAAAGTATGCTGATTCCAATTCTCATATTTGATGTTGCCTTGGTGGCATGGTCATTGCACTTAATGCAGTCAGCTTTGGAACAGCAGGAATTTTCTCTGATGCTTGCTGGGACATTGGTTGCTGCTTCTGCTGCCGCTATGCTAGTAGTCTATTTTATTGTAGGCAATTGTTTGAGTAGTTTGATTTAAACTTACCACGTTAATTATAGATTGAATTGTTTGTGGTAATATTATTCAAGTATAGGGGCATTAGCTCAGTTGGTAGAGTGCTTGCATGGCATGCAAGATGTCAGCGGTTCAAATCCGCTATGCTCCATT
>CBDUCX010000218.1:0-9881 GCA_965365755.1 uncultured Pleurocapsa sp. | reverse complement strand
GAGTAATGAGTAATAAGTAATAAGTGTCCTAACCAAAATACGTAGTGCTATAGATGCGGTTTAATTTGATACCTGCAAACTTGAGCCCTTGTCGTCTTTATAAATCTCAATTCGGGTTTGAAAAGCCTCTTTAAACTGGGGCATATGGGTTACGGTGAGGATACAGGCAAAATCAGAGGCGATCGCATTAATTGCCCCCACCAGTCGGTTACAACCTTCGGCATCTTGAGTCCCAAAGCCTTCATCAACGATCAGCATTTGCAGAGATGTCCCCGATCTTTGGGCTAGTAGTTTGGCTAAGGCTAACCGTACAGAAAAATTAATCCGAAATGCTTCCCCTCCAGAATAGGTTTCATAGGGGCGAGTACCACCAGCATCGGCGATGACGATATCGAGGGTGTCGATCAGTTTGGTTTTTTTCTTGGATGTTCCTTTACTGGCTTTCTGGGTTAAAAACTGGACATGGAATTGATTGCCCGTTAATCTAGCCAGAATCTGGTTAGCTTCCGCTTCTAGTTGAGGCAGAATGTTTTCGATGGTTAAAGCCTGGATGCCATTTTTACCGAATGCCTGAGTTAATTCTTGATAGATGCGATATTGCTTTTCGTATTCTTGTAATTGTTTGCCTGTATCTTGATGCTGAACTTTTAAATTATCTATTTGGCTAAGAGACTGCTGGAGTCTACCGCTACGAGAGATTAATTGATCTAATTCTTGACGACGTTGATGAATTTGCTGATCTAGGGTTTGAATTTCCTGACGGTTATCGGCAATGGTTTCTTTCTGGGCAAGATGATCCTGTAATTGTCGCTGACTGGTATGTTTATCCTCAAGTCTTGCTTGTAATAATTGCTCTAGTTCAATTAGTTTTGCCTGAATTTGGGGATATTCCTGCTGTGCTTTTTGTAATTCCTGATGTTTTAACTGCCAAGATTGGGACTGTCTCAGGGAGGTTAACAGGTTTTGGTGGGTGGTGCGATCGTATCCTAACTCTTTGATTTGCAGATCGATGGCGTTGATTTGCTGTTGGATCTCGGAGTTAATATGCAGCTTTTCTAAACTGGTTTGAAGATCGGCAATTTCTGTGAGCAACCGTGGTTTTTGCTCGTCTAATTTTGCTTGACGCTTGATGGCATCGTCAATCTTTGCCTGTTTGATTTCTGCCCAACGCAAGCTATTGACTTCACCCCTTACTAGGGCGTGGGTTTGTTCATCGTAGTTGAGAGTTTGTAACTCCCCTGCTAATCGTTTAATTTCTGCCTGTAACTCCTCTGCGTAATGACCACTCTGGAGCGATCGCTCTAAGTTTTCTTTGGCTTGTTGGGTGACGCGCAATTGATCATATACCGCTTCTGTAGCTTCCAGTTGCGCCTCTAGCTGTCCAAACTGCTGTTGTAAAGAATCATAGCTGGAAATATCCCGTGAGATATCCTGATATTCTTGCCGTAATAGTTGCAATTCGCGATCGCAAGTGGATAGTTGTTCTCGAATTACCCAGATTTGTTCTTGAATTTCTTGTTGTTGCTGTTGCGTTTTCCCCACTACCTGATGGCGATGAAGCTCATCTAATTCGCGATCGCATAAGGGACAGGTGGCATCGGGGTTATCCAGCATTTCTAACTTTTGTTTGAGTTCGTGTAACTGTCTTTCATAGATGCGCTGGCTTTCTTGTAACTTAAAGCGGAATTCTTTTCTTTCACTGCCTTTTTCTTCGACTCGCTTTTGATAAACTCGCTTTTTCTCTAATTCGCCAATTTGAGCATCCACAGTTAAAAGCTGGTTACGCTTTTCGGGAACTTTTTCGATATCTAAAGCTAGCTTTTGGGTATCATGATGCAGTTGCTCTAGTTTTGCCGAGAGTTTGGCTTCTTCGCGGTTGATTTCCCGTTCCAAGTCGTTTTTTTGCTTAATTAAAGGAGAAACATACTGCTGTAGCCGATCTAATTCCGTAAGCTGCTGGCGGGCTTTTTCTAGCTTATTTAAAGCCGCCTCCACATCTGGGGTTTTGGCTAAGACTTTGGTTATTTCTTGTTCCTGTTGGGCAATACTTTCTAAGCGGGTTTGGATCTGATTAATTTGCAGATTGAGCTGATTTTTTTGTTGGGATAACTTTTTTTCGAGCTGTTGTCTTTGCTGCTGTGCCTCTTGATGGGTGGCAAACTTGGCGGATAATTCCTTTTCTGCGGTTTGCCAAGCAAGTAGCTGATTATAACCCTGAGATATGACTGCTTCTTGTTTAATTAAATTATGTAAGGAGGTTAATTGTCCCTGGAGAGCTTGAATATCCTTCTTAGCGCGATCGCAATCCTGTGATAAGTTCTGATGTTGCGTCTGTTGAATGGCGAATTGTTTTTCCCAAGTCTGTCTTTGATAGTCGATTCCTTTTAACTGTTCTAGTTTAGCGCGATCGCAGTCCTGTAAAGCCTTTGACTGAGCTAATTCCTGGTTCACCTGTTCTAACTCTGCGGCAATCTCCTGGCGCTTGGCTAGTTCGATTTCTAATGGCTCAAGATTTTGCTTTAACTGTTCAATTTTGCCCTTATATTCCTTTGCCGTATCCTTAGCTTTCCCTGCCAACTGCTCATAGCGGTCTAACTTTAATAAATCGGCTAAAATCTGCTTACGCTCACTGGGGCGACGCAACATAAACTCGTCGGCTCTTCCCTGACGTAAATAAGCTGAATTGGTAAAGGTATCATAATCTAACTTCAAACAGGAAATAATTTCATCTTGGGTAGCTCGTAATCCCTTAGCCGTAATCGATTTAAAATTCCCCGTCTTAGTTTCCACCTGGAATTCTAAAGAACTACTTCTACCCCTGGTGCGCGATCGAATTACGCGATAAGTTTGATTATTGCAGCTAAAATCAAAATCAACCCTGACGTTTTTCGCCCCACCATTAATTACATCATCTTCCGTAGCAGCCCGACTTTTACCCCAGACTACCCAGGTAATTGCCTCCAGTAGTGATGATTTCCCTGCGCCATTCGCCCCACAAATACAGGCAGTATGCAACCCTTTGAAGTTTAAAGTAGCATCTCGATAACTCAAAAAGTTTTTTAAGGTTAGCTGCAACGGAATCATGCTTTATGGTTATTTTCTGTTGTAAAAACAATGCAATCTAGTATCTTTGCATTAATTCTTAGTCTAGAGTCGTAATTTCAAGGATTCCAGCTTTTGAACGCAGTATTTTACAAAAATTAACATAAAGGGAGATAGGGAAATAGGGAGGTCATTATTCCCCAAGTCCCCAAGTCCCCACTCATTACTCGTTACTCATTACTCATAAACCAATGCCTGGGATAAACTTTAATTTCTGAGTCGCTTTATCCGCAACTTGAGAATAACTTAACTCCCCACAGAGAATTTTACCCATTAATTGACCCGCAGCAGGACGTTTGACACCCATTTTATAAGCAATTTTAGGCGCTTTAAAGAATAAACTAGCAAGGAAGTCAGCTTTGGCCAAATTCCCCCCCCATAATTGATTTACCTCGGCTGTGTATTCAGCTAAAGTATTGGCATCCCCCGCCAGGGCACCCATAACTGCTTTGGCTGCTCGAACTCCCGTGAACATAGCTGGGCGAATTCCCTCTCCAATCAGAGGATCGACTATTCCTGCTGCTTCTCCTACCAATAAAGCGCGATCGCTGTGGATTGTTCGATTTTCCTGCCACAGATTAAGGGGATGTTCTCTATATTCCCCTTGGCTAGGATCTAAATCGAATAGTTCAGCATATTTAGTAAGTTGTTTTTTTAGCTCATCAGGTTTTCCTTTCGGGTTACGTACATAAGCAGCACTGAGAGAGTAGCCGTCAGCTTTAGGAAAACACCACATAAAGCCATTTTTTAGAGAACCAAAGTCAAAAAATGCTGTCACTTTACGGCGATCGCTCACTACCCCAGGGACTTGTAAACTAGCTGCGGCAATGGTCGGGCTGTTACCCATTCCCAATAGCTTGGCGACCGTGCTATTAGCGCCATCTGCTGCCATCAAATATTTACCCTCAAATGTTCCTGCACTGGTTTGAACTTGCCAAGTATCATCCTGGAGGCTGGCTGCTGTAACTTCTATACCACTTTTAAATTCTGCTCCTTTTGCTGTAGCTTGCTCTATTAAAAAATTATCGAACTGGGATCTTTGTACCATCCACATCGGGGTAACATCTTTTAGCTCCACCTCAGCGGGATCACCCATCTTAAAAGTATATTTAACCTGAGAAACCTGATTCTGCACTACGGGGGAAAAATCAAAATCAAACCACTTCGCCACTTCAGGAGAAACGCCCCCTCCACAAGACTTAGTGCGAGGAAAATCGGCTTTGTCTAAAACTAACACCGAATGTCCTTGGTTTGCCAAATGATAAGCAGCACTACCTCCAGCAGGGCCAGCACCCACAATAATACAGTCAAACATACAGTAACTCTGTTAAATGAAAAATTGTTTCTAAACCCTTAATAGATTAAATGAAGCTATACAAATAAGCAACAAAAACAGTTACCTTAAAAATCAGAGAATGATAATTCCTGTTGATACTATTACTGAGACCAAGGTTTTTACATCATTTGCGGTTGAACGTAACGATTGAACAAATCGAACAAAAATTAAGCGATTATTTTTCGTTCCATCAACTTCAGACACCAAAACAGATTGAGAATATTATCCGTCATATTTGCGATTTAACTCGGTAATCTTTGGGTGGGATGGGAGTAATTGGTCACGAATAAATTAACACTGCTATAGATTTGAGGGTAAAGCAACATTAACCTGAACCTATTGTTTCTTCGTAATTCTTAAATTATAGTTCATTACTTTAGTGAATATACTTAGAATAATCAAAAAATATTCATATTTTTTTAAGTCATTAAAAAAATCAAAAGATCTTTTTTGTTGAACTAAATTACCTGTCAAGGAGGTTATGTTAGAGCGTATTGCTGTGATCTTGATATTACCGAGAAGTCTATTTACTCTATTTATCTATTGTGCAAGCTATTAATTCTAATTTGTCTATTGTGCAGACTATTGATTCTACGGTTGACATTTTACTGCTAGGAAACGATCAGGCTGATAGCAAGCTATTCAATCGTCTCTTAAATGATGTTAAATCTCAGACATTTCGCTTGAGCAAAGTTCAAGATCTAAATAACATCTCAGAATTTATACAGCAACATCATCCTGATTTGATCTTCTATATTTTCAACCCTCACGAAGAGAATAACTTAAGCACTCTATTAAAGGTTCAAGAGACTAACACACAAAATATTCCTCTAATCTTAATTTCTACTATTGTCGATTTTGAGTTTAGTTCACTCTCAGTTGAGGTAGATGATTATTTAATATGGTCAGAAATGTCCGCAGCTTTATTAGATAAGACAATTTGCTTGGCACTTAAGCGTTATAGAGATAAACGCGAAGCGGAATTAATTCGCCAGGAAAATATTGAGCTTAAGTCTAAATTACTAACTAACAAAAATTTATTTAAAACTATTATTCATCATACTTCTAGCTTAGTTTGGATGTGCGACGAGTCGGGTAATAGTACCTTTTTTAACCAAGCTTGGAGCAGACTTTTAGGGCAAAAAATTGAACCGAAATTATACAGTAATTGGATGCTGAATATTCATCCTCAAGATTTAGCAAAATGCCAGCGCAAATTCCAACAAGCATTAGCTAAAACTGAAGGCTTTACGATCAGGTATCGGCTTAAAAGGTTTGATAATCAATATCTCTGGATTTCTAACGATGCTGTGCCGCAATTTACCTTGAACGGTGAATTTAAAGGATTAGTTGGTTATTGTTTTGATATCACTGCTCATAAGAAAATTCGACAGAAGCTAATTCAACGGGCAACGAGCGATCGCCTTCTGGCTCAGATTACGCAAAAAATTCATGCTTCTTTGGATTTAGACCAAATTTTGCTAACAACTGCGGAAGAAGTAAATCAGTTTTTGCAAGCTGAAAAGATTCAGATCAATAGAGTAGATCAGGGAAACAAATTAACTTTATTATTTGAGTCCAGTTTAAATGGAGAACATCCTAGATGTGATCTGACTCAATTTCCTAAATTTTCCGTGACGCTATCTCAAAATAATCTTACTCAGTTGTCAGCAGGTCAGATTGTTACTCAAAAATGCGTAGATTCATCGACAATCAGTGACAAGGCTTATTCTATCTTGTTGATTCCTATTATCTGTCAGCAGCAGCTATGGGGATTACTCTGTATAGAAAAGTATTTCATCTCCAGAGACTGGACGACAGAAGAAATTAAATTGCTAGAGAGAGTAGCAATAGTATTATCTGTGGCGATTAAACAGGCAAAACTTTATCAACAACTAGAATCAGCAAATCGAGAACTGGAACAACTATCCTTAGTTGATGAATTAACGAAAATAGCGAATCGTCGTAAATTTGACCAATATATTGCAGCAGAATGGAGTAGATTGGCTAGGGAGCACAATCCTTTATCCCTAATCTTGTGTGATATCGATTATTTCAAACTGTACAACGATGCCTATGGTCATCAAGCGGGCGATCGCTGTTTACAAAAAGTGGCTCAGGCGATTAGAAAAGTAATCAAACGTCCTGCGGATTTAGTCGCTCGATATGGAGGAGAAGAATTTGTCTTGGTGCTGCCTAATACGCCGTTAGAGGGAGCAAAATACTTAGCACAGCAGGTACGTTTACAGATAGAAGCTCTCAAGATTCCCCATATCAACTCTTCCGTTGATTTTTACGTAACACTCTCATTAGGAATATCCTGCTGTGTCCCCAATTCCCATTTTGGTTTTCAGATCCTAATAGCAGAAGCGGATACAGCTTTATACCAGGCAAAGGCAATGGGACGTAATCGCGCTGTAGAATATGGGACTAAGCCAGAATAATCTACTGTGTCTACTTAATATATGTCTACTGGATATACTCTCCCTGTATTTGCCTGCGCTAGTGCGATCGCCGCTTTGCGCCATCTCCAGCAAAAACCACCCCAGAATCAGGTCACGGTTAATTTAGTTAAACCCCCGAACCAAGTAGAGATTAACCTCGAACAGGTGGCTAAAATTGAGCAGAATTCAGCGATCGCTATAACTCGAAGTGATCCTGGAGATCATCTAGATCTGACTCGTAATACACCAGTCTGGGCAAAGGTAAGTCTGGTCAGTGCTGCTACTAATCAGATCACTATTGAGGGAGGAGAAGGAATAGGTAAGCAACAGGATCGTCAGAACCAGGCGGCAATTTATCGCTATGCCCAGGAGTTAATTAAGGAAAATCTGCAACCCTTATTAAATGATGATCAAAGTATTGTCGTTACGATAATTTTACCTGAAGGAGTCAGATTAGCTAAACGGACATCTAATGAGGCGTTCGGTGTGGCGGAGGGACTGTCATTATTGGGCACCACAGGTATTGTTCAACCATTGACGGCACCAAGTCAACTAGAAGTTTACCAGGAGCAGATTAAAACCAAGGCAGCTTTGTCTGATTCTCTGGTATTCTGTATCGGCGAAAACGGGATTGATCTGGCGCAAAAATCGGGTATAGATCCCCAGAGAATCGTTAAGACGGCAAACTGGTTAGGATCATTGCTCGTTACCGCAGCAGCAGCAGAGGTTAAGTCGATCCTGCTGTTTGGCTATCACGGTAAACTGATTAAGCTGGCAGGGGGAATCTTTCATACCCACAATCATCTTGCCGATGGCAGACGAGAAATTATGACTGCCTTTTGTGCCAAACTTGGCTTACCACAATCTCAAATTGAGCAAATCTTTAACTGCTCCACTACTGAATCTGCCCTGGGTATCTTACGGGAGATTGATCATGCCAACCCAGATCATCCCAGTTGGGTCGATGCCGTTTATCAGGAACTGGCACAGGCGATCGATGACAAATGTGCAGACTATATCTATAAGTATACAGAGCAAAAACTTTGTGTCGGGTCAGTATTGTTTGACCGAAATCGTCGCATAATTCGTCAAAGTGAACATGCGCTGCTTTTACTAGCTGAATTATGTTAGGGTAGTAAGAATATTTAAAACACTCTTTAGTTCTCATAGTCTTACCCAGACGCATCATAACTCACCAAATATAAATTTGGTATCAAAAACTCAAATTTCTTCACATTTCGTTACCTAATTATTTACACCGATTTTCCAGAGTATAGTGACTATTCAGACAGAATCAATCTCCCCCAGCAGCGACACTTTGGCTCCGAAGTCTCTAGTTGATAACGCTAGCCGTCAAAAAATCATTATTATCGATTTTGGTTCTCAATATTCCGAGTTAATTGCTCGCCGAATTAGAGAAACACAAGTATATTCAGAAGTGCTGTCTTACAGAACGTCTGCTGAAAAGTTGAGGGAAATAAATCCCCAAGGAATTATCCTCTCAGGAGGGCCTAATTCAGTATATGACGCTCATGCTCCTAAGTGCGATCCTGAAATTTGGAATTTAGGGATTCCAGTTCTGGGGGTATGTTACGGAATGCAGCTAATGGTTAAGCAATTGGGTGGAATTGTTGAACAGGTCAAGCGAGGAGAATACGGCAAGGCACAATTATTTATTGAAGATCCTACCGACTTATTAACTAATGTCGAACATGGTTCAATCATGTGGATGAGTCACGGTGACTCTTGTACTCAGCTCCCCGATGGCTTTTCAGCCCTAGCGTATACCAAAAACACTTCCTGCGCGGCAATTTCCCACCCCAAGAAAAAGCTATTTGGCGTACAGTTTCATCCAGAGGTAGTGCATTCTGAGGGAGGAATCGCACTGATTCGCAACTTTGTTTATCATATCTGTGAATGTGAACCAACTTGGACAACAGAAGCCTTTGTCGAGGAGTCGATTCGTGAGATCAGAGCCAAAGTTGGCAACAAGCGAGTTTTGTTAGCCCTTTCTGGGGGAGTAGATTCTTCAACTCTAGCTTTTCTGCTGCATCGAGCTATTGGCGATAAACTCACCTGTATGTTTATTGACCAGGGATTTATGCGTAAGGGTGAGCCCGAAAGACTAGTAGAAATATTTAAAAATAAGTTCCTGATTCCCGTAGAGTACGTGATGGCACGCGATCGCTTTTTAGAGCAAGTCAAGGGAGTGACCGACCCCGAACTAAAACGCCGTCGTATTGGACATGAGTTTATCCAGGTATTTGAAGAAGAGTCAAAAAAACTAGGCCCATTTGATTATTTGGCACAGGGAACCCTATATCCAGACGTGATTGAGTCGGCAGATAGTAATGTTGACCCCAAAACAGGAGAGAGAGTAGCTGTCAAAATTAAAAGTCACCATAATGTGGGTGGTTTACCCAAGGATCTGCGTTTTAAACTAGTTGAACCCTTACGCAAGCTATTTAAAGATGAAGTGCGCAATGTTGCTCGTGCCATCGGCTTACCAGAAGAAATAGTGCGTCGTCATCCTTTTCCTGGCCCTGGTTTAGCAATTAGGATTGTGGGAGAGGTTACTGCTGAAAGATTAAATATACTGCGGGATGCTGACTTTATTGTCCGTGACGAAATCAGTAAACAGGGTGTTTATCACGATTACTGGCAGGCGTTTGCTGTACTTCTGCCGATTCGCAGCGTAGGGGTGATGGGGGACAAACGTACCTATGCCCATCCCATCGTTCTCCGTTTTATTACCAGTGAAGATGGTATGACCGCAGATTGGGCAAAAGTTCCCTACGAGATGTTAGAAACTATTTCCAATCGGATTGTCAACGAGGTCAAAGGAGTCAATCGCGTGGTTTATGATATTACTTCTAAGCCCCCTGGAACGATTGAGTGGGAATGATTTATCGGCATCAACTAGCTGCTGAGTGTAGTTCATCTAGCTGAACTTTTGCGCTTGTTTGATGTCTAATTGACTTAATTGCGATCGCTTTTAT
>CBDUCX010000217.1:0-9914 GCA_965365755.1 uncultured Pleurocapsa sp. | reverse complement strand
ATCGCATCTCTTTTTTGGACTAAGTTTTCTGCTAGATAGCGTCTAAAAAGACTAATTAATTCCTTCCAGTTAGACTTAAGTTCATTTATATCTATCTTTAGAGTCTCAGAACATGAGGTTATATTAAAATTCTCTTCTGCTATTTCTGTGCCAGTACGGTCATAAAATGCTTTCTTCGCAGAATCCTCCCAGAAGTCTTTGAGTGCGCGAATTTTTTTAAACTTCAATTTTACTTTTGCATCACTTAGATAGTCTCGTGATGACAGAGGTTTAAATTCATCTATAATCTCCGTAATTATTTGAGATACAGTCAATAATTGCCCTTCAAAACGTTTTTTTAATCTGGGATGAATATTCTGCAAAAGGCTTACCAAAAAGGTATTGTGGTTACCGAACTCAGCCATATTGCGACTGTATAGTTCGATAGTGCGATCTGCTAAGAGATAAGTTTTATTTCTGGATAATGGATTATGCACCTGTTCTAAAATAGTCCTGTGAATCGAATCGTCAGCACCAGAAAGATTTAATTGTGCCAGTCCATAACTATCTAGATTAGACTGAACCATATCTGCCTCATCAAAAATAATCAAGTCGAAGGTTCGAGCCATCAATTCAAAGTAGCGAATCTCTTCGTCAATTGCTTGATAGGGTACTTTAGTATCCATCGACCTGATATGTCCGACCCAAATATTGGCATCGATCAAGTCTCGCGGTGCTTTATTGCGTCCGCACATCGTCCACACGGGACATAAGTATTCTTTGGTTTCTCCTTGAGATGAATTTTGTAGAATCTTATTACAAGGTGCATTACCAAAACCCCATAAAGAAGTTTCCGCCGTCGAATAAGCAGGAAGTAAACAGTTAAAAGCAAACGAGTCTGCACCGTCTATGGTATAAGCAAAACCGCCTTGTTCTCCCGATGCTGCTATAGTTTCGGCGATACGGTCTGCATGATTGCGTCTGGTAGTCGGGTTTTGACCCACCAGCATTCCTACTTTTACGCCATAAAACTTCAAGTCTCCCATATATCGACGAGCAACTTCAATGGAAGGAAAAACTAGCATTACTTTGTAACCCTTTTTTCCCAGCCAAACTGCACTTACCATCAAAATCGTAGTTTTACCCGCACCAGGTAAACCAATTAAATGTTTAATTCCCGATAATTTTATAGTTGTGTTTTCTAGAACTAAACCACTGCCTTTTTTTGGTACTTTTATCTCAAAGTGATTGAGCCTTTGAGTCCAATTACCCGATCGCCTTTCGGGATGTTCTCGATCCAGGCGATCCATCTCCTCGGCAATTTGGTATAGTTCCTGAAGCGGAATAGTAATATTTCCCTGTGACTGTCGATCTAAATCGTGAGTTTGGCGACTGGCTAGGGATGCTGTAATAGGAGAAATAGGCAAACGAGTTGATGTAGCGGAATCTCCTAAAGCGATCGCCATAGGTTCTAAAGGATTAGCTGTTTGGCGACCGTGAAATTGATAAGCTATCGGTACAGCCAGGATTTTTTTTGCTTTGGTAATATTAGGATCTTCTAAAAAATCAGTTCTTTCAAACTGAAGTGTTTCAGCATCAATCCGATAAACTCCTTCAGTACCTCGTTGATAGTGATGGTCATTATAAAGAGCTACTGCATATTCCAAAGAGTTCTTGGTGACATAGCTGAGAGACATCTGGCGCAAATTAAAAATTGCCTGTCGTGCGTGTCTGAGATTTGGCGCATTATAGACACTTGCCATTCCTGACATAATCACAGGAGCATTTTTTAAGGACTTAACGCCGATAAACTCTTCCATTAGTACACAAACCCAACCAATGCGATCGTGTCCCTTCCAAAAATTAGGCTTAACTCGCATAGTTTCCCTCTTGTATATTTTCAATGACTGAAGATACGGACATTACCTGTAAGCTTTTTTCATCAAGTAAAGAACGTAAAGTAGATAAATAACCAGGACAATCTTCAATTAATTCGTCGGTAATAGCTACGATTCGTGTTTTGTAATTAATCAACCCACCAATACCGCGATTGAGCTTTAAAGCCAGTAATACGGGACTGCGATAAGATTTGGCATCGATTCCAATATTGCGATCGCCTATTGATACGTCGCACAAGTCTGATTCGGGATATAGTTCTGCATCCAAACCATAAGTTTTTGCTTCGTCAAATATCGCTAACTCATCAATTGCAGGTGCAGTCCAATAAGCTAATATTTGCGGTTTAGCTACTAATAATCGACCGTCTTCTGGATTCAATCTCTCACTTACCTGTGGCGGATATTTACTATTACACTGATGAATTGGACAATAACCATTTGGATAACGTTCTTTATTAAAATGCGGTCGCATCAAAGTATTACAGTGAGCGCAACGGTAAGCATAACCATCAATTAACCAAACTTCAGGAACGGAATCAAAGCACTCCAATACTGTTTCCAGACGAGGCGTTAATTCTTTTTCTTCCAGATAATCTAAAAGTTCTCTTTCTTTAATTAGCGATCGCCTGCCTAATAATTCTCTAATTGAAGTGTATGCTTGATGCTGCTTCTTTCTTCCCAAACTTTCAGTTGCAGTTCTAATCGACTGATGCAAGCGATTTTCAATCACGTTATCTTCGCCATAACCGCCAGAGATATCGGCAATTTCAGCACAATCTGGTGTGGGTACTCGTAAATCTGAGTAAATCAATTCAACGTTACTAAAACGAAATTCTGAATGCTGAAAAATATTCAAATCCCATTGATTATCAGTATCAAAACTATATCGAGAACGCTCCAACAGATCGTGAATGCAAGCAGCGCGATCGCATTTTCCTTCTTCTAAATACAAACGACCGAGTTTACACATCGCTGAATGTAACTCTGGTGGTAACTTATCATCCTGTCTGACAATTTCTCTTCCCGTCAGAATGCGATCGTATTGCCGTAAAATTCCTTGAGCTAAAAGAATTACAGCATCTTCGGCTAAGGTAAGGTTACTTTTGTTTTGCTGAGTAGGAAATAAAGATAATTGTTGATGATGATCGGGTTTTTCTGAATTTTCCTCATCTCTTATCGATAAAATTTGTTGTTTTAATTCCTCGTCGTTTAAAGAAGACAATACTTCGGCGATCGCAACTAATGTCCAGCCTTTATTCAAAAACTGCAAAATTGCCAGTCCTTCTAATATCTGACGAAAGCCAAACTTCTTCCCCTTCGGTTGCGATAAAAGTTTTTTTCCTCGCCACGAACGAATTGTCCTCACAGCAGGAGATTCAACTGATAAATTTAGCTGTTCGATTTGATGCTTTAATTCTTCTGAGAGATTTTCAGCTGTCCCTTGCCAATCTCTAATATCGTCAAAGTTCATTTTTTACACCAATTGATGTAAACAGTATATGACAATAAAATAATGATGTAAACAATAAGTGATGACAAATTTATTTTTGGCAATTATAATCGAATCGCAGCAGACAAAAAGTCTGATAAGCTGACTCTAAACTAAATACAATTTGTACCTGTTCTGGCAAAATGATAATTTTGTTAAAATTTTGGTATTTCTAAAAATACTAAAAACATGAATAGGATTATTTCTATTGACGAACAGGGTGCGATCGCGCTTCCTCAAGATTTAATTAAAAAATATGGTCTAGAAGCAGGAGGGCAGATAGTTGTTGAAGAAAGTGAAGCAGGACTAATTTTGCGTCCAGGTGCCAAATTTCCTATAGAAATATATTCCGATGAAAGAGTTGAAGAGTTTCGACAGGAAAATGAAGTTAAATTAGAAAGATTTAAATTGTAATGAAAGTTTTTCTCGATGCGAATATTCTTTTTAGCGGTTCAAATGCAAACAGTAAGATTTACAGGCTACTTAGAATCATTCAAAAGCATGGAGAGTGCGTTACTAACTCATACGCCATCGAGGAAGCACGAAGAAATGTAGAGCGTAAAAAATACGGTTCTGTTGAAGGTTTAGAATTGATATTGAAAAATATTGATGTAGATGACAAACTAGTATCATCTAGTATACCAGTCGAATTAAAACCAAAAGACATACCAATCTTAAGTGGTGCGATAGTGCAAAAATGCACTCATTTACTTACGGGAGATAGAAAAGATTTTGGTTTTCTTTATGGCAAACGTGTATCAAATGTGCTGGTTGTTTCTACAGAACTTTTGGCAGAAGAAATGGTAGCTAAAGGTTTTATTGAGGAAGAATAAAGCGCGATCGCTAATTAACATTAGTCTTGTTTTTGTAGTTGATTTGGTTACTATAAATTATGTGAAAGTTAGTAAGTAGCTTATGACCCTTGTTTTAAAAAGCGAAAAACCACCACTACACGAAGATAAAACTGGCGCAATCAGAGTGGGAAAATCGAGAGTTTTATTAGAGATGGTAATTCATGCATTTCAAGATGGCGCGTCGCCTGAAACGATTGTCGATAACTACTCTACTTTGACCTTGTCTGACGTTTACAGTACGATCGCCTACTATCTTAAAAATAAAGATTTAATAGAAGCATATTTGAATCAGAGAGAAGAGTTAGCTGAATCTGTCAAACAACGTATTCAGTCTGTTCAACCCGATCTAAGTCAGATTCGTTCTCGTTTATTATCTCAGCAAAATTTATTATAATCACGAACACATTACGATTGTTGTTGGCAATTCCCGATTTTGGAGAAGATAGTGATTTTGACAAAGTATCAGATTGTAGAATGAGACATCTCAAAGTAACATATACAATATATTTAAGTACAAGGATACTCGCTATTGAGTTCTAGGATAGATACGCAATGGAAGAACTCGCCGAATTAAGACAATTGCTAGTTTCTGGTAATACCATCGAAGCGATCGCTCTGATCGATGAATTGGAAGAAATGGGCAGAAAAGCAATTATTAGAAATATTGAATCTTATCTAATAATATTGCTAGCTCATTTGATTAAGCATCAAGCCGAGCAAAGAATGACTAATTCCTGGTTGGCATCTATTGTTAATGCCATAGTGAGGATTAAAAAATTAAATCAAAGAGATAGAAATTCTTACTATATAAAAGCTACTGATTGGGATGATTATTTAGAAGAGGCTGTAGAGTTAGCTAGCTTGGAAGCAGCAAAAGAAGCTTTTGGTGGTATTTACTCTGTAGAACAACTATCACAAAAGTTTGATCGCGATCGCGTTTTAACGATAGCTGGGCAAATGTTAGAACTGACTTATCAAAAAAACTCGAGGGATTTACCACGAGCAATTAGGCGATTCATCGATCAACTTAGTATTTCGTAGCTGTCTGTGTAAATATTGCGATCGCCTCAAGCATTCCAAATTTAAACAAGTGCGATCGCAACACAGCATATAAAATATTAGAAACAATAGCAAAGTAGCCTACGTCAAAATTATGGCAAATCAGCTTCTACGAAGAATTACACTGCATCAAGATATCTGTCATGGCAAACCATGTATTAGAGGATTAAGGTATCCTGTTGAATTTATTCTAGAGCTTCTGAGTTCAGGAATGACAACAGAGGAGATTATAGCAGATTATGATGATTTGGAAGTGGAAGATATCCAGGCAGTTTTGCTGTTTGCTGCACGATTGAGTCAAGTCAAAAGTATCTATAAAATCGCTTCATGAAGTTTTTGGTTGATGCTCAATTGCCAGTTCGCTTGGCTATATTTCTACAAGCAAATGGTTATGATACTTTGCATACAAAAGATTTACCTCAACAAAATGCTACTTCTGATACTGCAATTAATGATATTTCTATAGAGCAAGGACGAGTTGTAATTACTAAAGATGCGGATTTTGTAGATTCTTTTATGACTATTCAAAAACCATCAAAGTTACTACTGGTTTCTACAGGAAATATTAAGAATAGCCAACTAGAAGAGATTTTCATGAATAATTTGTCAGTTTTAGTAGACTTGTTACAAAATAATGATTATGTTGAGATAAATCGCGAAGAAATTATCGTGCATCAATAGTGTGCTTTGCGATCGCTTGACCCGAAAATCAAAAGTGCGATCGCACTATAGAAAATATTATGAAAATCGACTCGAAAACAATAGTAAGTTTAATGTGAATTAAGTGCTGAAAACCTTGTTATTTGCTTGATAATTCCCAAACCATTATTTTGGGCGAATTTCCAAACCCTTATGGTAGAAGAGGTATTTCTAATTCACATCAGGCGTAAAATTTAATTCATATCAGAGGTAATTTATGAAATACGTAACTGAATTCCGAGATCCTCAAAAAGCAGAGGCAATATTGGCAGAAATCGCACAATTGAGCCAACTTCTACCAATAGATCGTGCAAAGCCTCTAAAATTGATGGAAATCTGTGGCGGTCATACTCACTCTATCTTTAAATATGGTTTAGAAACAGTCTTACCTGAAAGTATTGAATTAATTCATGGCCCTGGTTGTCCAGTGTGCGTTATGCCTAGAGGCAGATTAGATGACGCGATCGCTCTAGCGGAACAACCAAATGTTATCTTCACTACCTTTGGTGATGCGATGCGAGTACCAGGTTCTCAAAAGAGTTTACTGCAAGCCAAAGCTCGACAGGCTGATGTGCGCATGGTTTATTCTCCTCTAGATGCTTTGAAAATCGCCCAGGAAAACCCCGAACAAGAAGTTATTTTTTTTGCCATCGGCTTTGAAACCACTGCCCCCAGCACCGCTTTGACCGTTCTCCAAGCCCAAGCAGAAAATATTGCCAATTTTAGCCTGTTTTGCAACCATGTTCTGGTAGTCCCTGCCCTCGAAGCCTTGCTTAATAATCCCGATTTGCAACTAGATGGCTTTATTGCTCCTGGTCACGTTAGCGCAGTAATTGGCACCGAACCCTACCAAATTATTGCCGATAAATACCGTCAACCTCTAGTTATTTCTGGTTTTGAACCCCTAGACATTTTACAATCGGTATGGATGTTGCTCCAACAGTTAATCGAAGGACGTTGTGAAGTAGAAAATCAGTATACTCGTTTAGTTAATTCCAGGGGGAATCCCGTTGGTCTAGATGCGATCGCCAAAGTATTTACGATCCGCGATCGCTTTGAATGGCGAGGTTTGGGGGAAATTGCCCAATCTGGTTTAAAAATAAGGGATGAATACGCCCAATTTGATGCTGAAGTTAAGTTTGTTGTCCCTAATCGTCAAGTTGCTGATGCTAAGGCTTGTCAATGTGGGGAAATTCTCAAAGGAGTTTTGAAACCCTGGCAATGTAAGGTATTTGGCACAGCTTGTACCCCTGAAAACCCCATCGGTACTTGTATGGTGTCTTCTGAAGGAGCTTGCGCTGCCTATTATAAGTATGGGCGTTTAGCTGCTCTTGGCAAACAGTCTAGTGCCGCTACCCTTAAGTAAAAAAGTTTAAAGTGGTTGTTTATCAGGTATACCGACAGCGCGAGGAAACTTTTTCGGAGTAGCAGAATGTTTACGGAGATAAATACAATGCCGTACTCCCTTACTTAAAGGAGTCTCCCAAGGATGAATTAATTCAATTTTGCTGCCTAATTGAGTCACCGCCGATGCTAGACTCGCCGTATCAGCTTCACTCCAATGCCCCCGATAAAGAATCGCTAATCCACCTTTTTTAACAAACGGCAGACTATATTCAGCGCAGACAGAAGGTTTACTCACTGCTCTTACTAGGGCTAAATCATAGCTAGCGCGATCGCCTGGAACTCTGCCCAAAGCCTCTGCTCGTGCGACAATACCTGTGGCATTATTAAGGTTAAGTTTGGCAATCAGATCATTAACAAAGGTGATTTTTTTGAGGGTAGAATCCAGTAAAGTTATCTGCCATTGGGGAAAAGCGATCGCTAAGGGAATACCAGGAAACCCTGCTCCCGTACCTACGTCAATAATTTGTAAGTTCTTAGTAAGAATTTCTGCTGGTAAACCAACTATCCCCGACAGAGAATCCCAAAGATGTTTTTCCCAAAAGTCTTCTGGTGAAGTAATACGAGTCAAATTTTGTCGGCGATTACCCGCGATTACCTCTTGATATACCTGCTGAAATAATTGCTCTTGAGTTTCGTTTGGTTGCCAATTAAGAGTTTGTGACCAAATCTCATTCATTTGGGGCAGCGTATTAGTTTCAATCTGGCTCATAGGCTTATATTATCGGTTCAAGGCACTTGGCTCAATCGATTTTAGAACTCCGTGATCAATTGTCCAACAGCGATCGGCTATTTCAATTAATTCACCAGGGTCATGGGTTACCACCAGTAGTGTCCAATGTTTCTTTAGTTTAGCTAGTAATTTGGCAAGTTGAATCCGCATTGACCAATCTAGTCCCGCTGTTGGTTCATCTAACATTAAGACATTAGGCTGACGAATTAACTGTACTGCCAAGGCTAGACGACGTTGTTGACCTCCGCTAAGAGCATGAGGAGATAACTTTAGGGATATATCTCCTAATCCTACCTCGCTTAAAGCATCTCTGACTCTTTTTAAGTCTAATTCAGGGTGACCCAAACGTAATTCTTCCAATACTGTGCCGCCACAAAAATGTCGCTCAGGAAACTGAAACACTAATCCTGCAAGCTGCTGCAATTCTAGATCTGTTAGTTCTTTAGTCCGCCAATAGATTTTCCCTTTAGTTGGCTCGGCTAATCCTGCCAAAATTTCTAAAATCGTAGTTTTGCCCGAACCGCTGGCACCAACAATCAAACCCAGCTTTTGTGCTGGTAACTCTAAGTTAATATCGTTTAAAATCGGTTGAGGAGTAGCAGCGGGATGATAAATTAAATTTTGCAAACGGAGCATTATTAAATAACCTAGAGTTTTATTATTTGATTATACGCGCTTAAAATAAGTAAACATAAATTTATCATTAGCTATATTGGTAATAATATTCTTGCAGCTTTCTGGAACTAGATTATTACTATCTACGTCCATTTTTGCAGATCTTGCTAACAACTATAACTAAGCAAAATGAATCCTATAACTAAATTTATTAGCTCAAAAAATAATTTTAAGCAAACGGTACTAACTATTCCTTTAGCTATTACGATGATTTTTGGTTTAAGCAATAGTTCTGCTTGGGCAAAAGATCCCTTTCGCTCAGAAAATGCTCGTGATATCAATAAATATACGGAGAAAGCCTTTAAAACTATTTTCTTGGAAGGAGATTATAAAACCGTTGTGGAGGAACTAAATAAGGCTGAGTCTGAAGAACCAGATGAACCTCTTACCCATGCCATGCTCGCTTCATTAGCCTATACCGAAAAAGATTGGGAAAGCATCAAAAAGTATGCTGTCAAAACTTTAGAGTCTGCTCAATTACTCAGTGAAACCGATCCTGTTCGAGGTAATCTTTACCTGGGAGTAGGTCATTTCTTGGATGGAGCTTATGTCTACAATAAAGAAGGGGGACTAGCCGCTATTAATAAGCTGCAACAGGTATTTAAATATTTAGATCGCGCAGAAGATAGCGATCCCAGTGATCCTGAATTAAATCTGATTAAAGGCTATATGGATTTGTTGTTAGCAGTGAACTTACCATTTTCTAGCCCAGATCAGGCGATCGCACGCTTTGAAGGTTATGCTGCCCCAAATTACTTGGTGGAAAGGGGTTTAGCCGTAGCCTATCGTGATTTAAAAGAATATAATCAAGCCTTGAAATACGCCAACAAAGCCCTTAAAACTGCTCCAGAAAACCCAGAACACTATTATCTTAAGGGTCAAATTCTGCGGAAAATTGGTAAACAGAAAAACAGTACTCAAGTTTTGGCAGAAGCGGTGGAAAATTTTGAACTGGCTTTAGCAAGATCAGCGCAGCTACCAGATTTTATTCTGACAACTCTGGAGAAAGAACATCGTTTAACTAAAGAAAAAATTGCCGAAATTGAGGCTGGTACAGAAAATTCAGATAGTTAATCAGATTAAATCCGATTCAGAAAGTATGTTTTTGGTTCTTTACGATTTAG
>CBDUCX010000216.1:0-9914 GCA_965365755.1 uncultured Pleurocapsa sp. | reverse complement strand
CCATTGCCACTGCCTCTACTATTGACTGCGATTTGACCATCATTGGCAAGACTCAGTTGAGGTAATAAGACACTATCACTATCTGCGGTTGTCATACCACCGATAAAAATATTACCAGCACTGCCCACAGAGTCCGAACCAGTACTAGCAAAAATACCACTTTCAGGACTGACTGGATCAATGGTCTGTTCGAGGTCGTTGAGCTGTCCTGTATTAATTTCACTTGCCAGTTCAATAACTTGTTCGCGGCGAGAGAAAAAAGTAGGGTCACTGCCAGAAATATTAATTTCGTTGGCAACATTAAGAGTAATATCACCTGCATTCCCTTCGGCGAAAGCAGCCGTAAGAATCTGACCACCTCCAGTTATATCGATACTGTCTGCATTGACAACAATATCCCCACCCAAACCTGCGCTTCTCGTACGACTACTCAAAGTAGCACCATCTGAGATTGATAATTGACTTGTGGTTACGGAAATTGTTCCACCCTGTCCAGTAGCCTCTGCCTCACTGGCTGAAAATAGACCACTAGAAAAGCCTCCTGGAAAACTATCAAAAAAAACTTCTACAGGGGCTACTCCAGAAATAGATACAGAATCTGAAGCTATAACCTGGATATTCCCTGCATTACCTTCTCCTTCGGTATTGCTAATAATTTCACTACCATCATTTAAAGTTAAAGTCTGGGTTTGAATATTAATATCCCCAGCATTTCCTGCGCCTAGAGTGCTATTTAAAATTAACCCCGTATTATTTAAAGATACTGAGTTTGCCTGAATATTAGTGTCCCCAGCATCTCCTGCCCCGGTGGATACAGAGCTAATTCGACTTTCATTATTCAAGGCAAAATTATTGGTGGTAATAGCCACATTTCCTGCTACCCCTTGGTCAGTAGTAGAAGCAGTAAACAAAGAAGTTTGGTTATCAATAATTACACTATCTAAAGCATTAATAATAATATTTCCCGCACTTCCCTCGCCAAAGCTGCTAGCATCTATCCTCGCACTGTTAGTTAGGGTAACTGATTCTGTGGCATTAAACTCAATTGTGCCACCTTGGGACTCAGTATTGCCTAACTCTGGCAATATACCAGAAAAAATAATTGTTCCGTTGTCGGCAACAGTTATATTTTTACCCTGCAAAGAAATTGTCCCTCCTTGATCAGCACCCACATTAACTTGAGTACCACCGCTAATGGATACATCTCCTCGTGTTAGATCTTCGGGAATGGTAAAACTTAAATTTTCATCTAGGGTTATTGTTCCCGTTGTGGCTAAACCACCTAGTTGGATTTGTCCATTAGGAATAGCTAAAGCCCCTCCTTGAATATCAATATCACCTCCGAGGAAGGCTAAGGTTTGACTGGGTTCTAAAGTTATATTTGTCTCCTGTAACTGAATCTCAGCAGGATTATCTCGAAAATTCAGCCCAATAGGAGCATTAATGGTTAATAGAGGAGGATTATCTGCGTCTAAAGCATTTAGTTCCCCATCATCAAACAGAATACTATCAGCAGTTGTACCGTAAAATGAGCCACCAATACTCAAGCTGGCATTTTGTCCAAATAAAATTCCTGCGGGGTTAATTAAAAATAAATTAGCAGTCCCATTAGCACTAATTAAGCCATCAATATCAGAAATATTACCCCCTGTAACCCGAGAAAAAATATTAGCGATATTTGCAGCATTATTAAAGGAGGCTGAACCATTAGTAGGAACAGAAAAATCCTGGAAACTATGAAATAGATTATCTCCTGCTAAATCACCATTATTGATAGTGAAATTATTACTGCCATCAACTTCTACTGTTGTTGAGGTAGTTCCATCAGGGGAAACCTGGGCAAAGACAGGTAAACTAAACTTGTTACATAAACCAAAAAAAGCCCCAGTGATATTAGGTAATAACAGTATATTGAGAGTTAACTTATTCATATTTTCAGATAAAAAAGCAGGATTAATCTCCGATAGTTTTTTGCTTTAGATATCGAAGAATATGTTGTTAGATTTCAAAACAATACTGGAAAAAATTACTAGATAAATTACTCAAAAAGGAAAATCAGGAACACCAACCCTAGAAGGTGCAGAAGTAGTCATACTAAACCCGAAATCCATTTCAGGTTCAGGCACTTCTATTTCCTTTTCTAAAAAAGGATGTAAGAAATCGTCCAAGAAGTCATAAATATAGCTATAATCATCGTCATGTCCACCGATTACGCTATCCATTGCAAAGTTTTTCTTGCCATTATCTGACAAGTTGTCCAGAAAACTCAGTTCTTTAATTTCCATTTTTAGTTGTTCCTCATAATGCAATTAGATATCTCCAATAATTAATCTGAAACCATTGAAAAACTGTACTAAAAATCTAATTTCTGGAGATGTCTATTAGATTTAATCTAAAAATTTAATCTGAAAAAATGTATAAAATACTTTTCTAGATTCTTAACTGAAAAGTAGGGAAGAATATGCTGTTAGATTTCAAAATAATGCTGGAAAAAATTAACAGGCTTGATTATTCAAAAGGAGATTTAGGAATACCAGCCAGGGAGCTTGCAGAACGAGGACGCCTCACAGATCTAGGTTTAGGTTCAGTTTCTTCTCTTTCCTTTTCAAAAATAGGAGCTAAAAAATAGTCCAGCAAGTCATAAATATAACTAGAATCATCATCATGTCCACCGATTACGCTATTAATTACAGAGGTTTTCTTGTCATTACCTGACAAATTTTCCAGAAAATCCAGTTCTTTAATTTCCATTTTTCGTTGTTCCTCATAATGCAAATATATTTAATCTGAAAAAATGCTGAAAAGTATCGAAGAATATATTGTTAGATTTCAAAACAATGCTAGAAAAAAATTACTAGCTTGATTAACCAAAAGGAGAGTCAGGAATACCAGCCTGAGAATTTGCAGCAATCGCAATAGAAGATACAGGTTCAGGTTCAGGTTTTGTTACTTTTATTGTTATCTTTCCCAAATCAAAATCTTTTAACTTGTCCAATAAAGGATGGGAAAAATAGCTGTTGAAGTCATAACAATAACTATGACTATAATGATAGCTATGTCCACCGATTACGCTATCCATTACAGAAGTTTTATTGTCATTACCTGATAAATTTTCTAGAAAACTCAGTTCTTTAATTTCCATTTTTTAGTTATTCCTTGTGATGTAAATATATTTAACTGATACTACGCGCTTTGGGACTGAAAACCTTTGACATTTCCTTCCAAACTAATTGCTGAAACAATTGAAATATCGTTTAGCTACGTAACATCAAATATTTAATCTGGAAAAATATCGAAAGTATTTTCTAGATTCTTAGAGGTTGTCTGAAAAGTCTAATTTGCTACATTATCGCCCCCTAAATCCCATCTCGCGCGTGCTTAAGGCGAGGAAACCTCGCCAAGGTCGCTCGCCAACTTTGGGGGACTTTTAATTATTCTCCCCCCAGAATTGGGGGGCTGGGGGGGCAAAACCAAGAACTCTAGTGTAAAAAAATAACTTTTCAGATGTCCTCTTACTGAAAAATAGGAAAGAATATGCTGTTAGATTTCAAAACAATGCTGGAAAAAAATTACTAGCTTGATTAACCAAAAGGAGAGTCAGGAACAGCAGCTATAGAACTTATAGAAAACGCAACATCAAATTCAGGTTCAGGTTTAGGCTTAGGTTCAGGTTTAATCACGTCTATTGTTATCTTTCCAAAATCAAAATCTTTTAGCTGGTCAAAAACAGGATGGGAAAAATAGCTGTGGAAGTCATAACTATAGCTATGACTATAATGATAGCTATGTCCACCGATTACGCTATCTCTTACAAAGGTTTCCTTGTCATTGCCCGACAAGTTTTCCATAAAACTCAGTTCTTTAATTTCCATTTGTGGTTTTTCCTTTAATGCAGATATACTTGTTAACCTAATTCTGGGTTTAGTACCCTATTGTCTTTACGTGGTTTATACTTTGTTGGAGTCTCAACACCCAACAGAAAAGTCTACTTCCGACTTCTTCTTCAACGCTTCGCTACTAAATCAAAAATAATTAGACGAAATAAGTCCTATCTATATCTTTACCATTTCTATCTGTGAAAAAACGCAGCTCAATGTAGGCTATTTGCTTCTTAGGTGTAAGATTTTGTAGGGTTACATCATTTTAGTCACCGCTTAAATCAGTAGTTTAGACTAGATATCATCTAGATCAAGAGGCAATTCATCCATGTAAGATTATGTAAGAAAATAGATCAAGTAGTATTTTTGTTGTGTGTCACAGGTGCTTGACATGTTGTAAATAAAATAGTTAACTTAAACTAATTTTTGTTAACCTAAGCTAATTTTTACGTAACTTAAGGCTGAAAGTAATGAGTGGTCAATTAGGTTGCTCGGTTTGTTTTTATACTGGGCATATTGTCATCTATTACCCAGAATTGTCCTTATGACTGCTGATGATGCTCTTAAATTCATAGATTGTTTGTTAGAACGAGAAAAACTGAATAATCTTCAAGAAATAATTTTTCGTCAATCCTGGGAAAAGAAAACCTATACGCAAATTGCTGCTAGTTGTGGGTATAGCAATGAATATATTCGAGATCAAGGTGCAAAGTTGTGGTGTATGTTGTCGCGACTATTAGGGGAAACAATTAGTAAGCAGAATTTCAAAGCAGTTTTAGCCAGACATATTCGGGAACAAAAACAATTACTTCAAGTTCAAACTAGACTTACTAAGTGTAATTTAGGCTGGAAACAAGTGATGGATGTGTCCTCATTTTACGGACGCAATCAAGAATTGACAACTTTAACCCAATGGATTGTTGGTGATCATTGTCGGCTAGTGGGTATCTTAGGCATTGGTGGTATTGGCAAAACTGCTTTAGCTGTTAAATTAGCCCAAAATATTAAATCAGAATTTGATTATTTGATTTGGTTATCCCTGGAACATAAACCGACTATTGAGCAACTGCTGACAAATATCTTGCAAGTATTCTCGCAGCATCAACAAGTAGAAGATAATTTACTTCAATATAATACAGATCAAATATCTCAATTAACTGAATATTTTTATCGTCATCGATGTTTATTGATTTTAGACAAAGTAGAGAATATTTTACGACCTGGCGTAATTTGTGGTCATTATGCAGCAGAATTCAAGCAGTATAGCGAACTTTTTCAGCGTCTGGGAGAAACTTTTCATCAAAGTTGTTTAGTATTAATTAGCCGAGAAAAACCAAGAGAATTTATTTTTTTAGAGGGAGAAAACTTACCAGTTCGTTCTTTACCAATCAAAGAAATCCAGTCTCCAGAAGTCCAAAAAATAACTCAACTTAAAAGTAATTTTTCAGGTTCAGATCAGGATTGGCAAGTATTAATTGATAACTATGGTGGCAACCCTCTAATATTGAAATTTATAGCGGCAACAATTCAAGATTTATTTGCTGGTGAAATTAATCAGTTTCTAAATCAAAAAACTTTGCTATTTAATGATATTGATGACCTGTTGAGAGAACACTTTTGTCGTTTGTCTCAATTAGAAAAACAAATAATGTATACCATAGCGACTGAAGATAAACCAATCACTTTGAGTAAATTGTCTCAAGATCTGTTGAAGTATATATCTCCGAGAGAATCAATCGAAGGAATAGAATCTCTTCAAAGACGTTCTCTGATTCAAAAACATAAAACCAATTTTAGTTTACAACCATTCATCCAGGCATATATCGTCAATCAACTAGCAGAGCAAAAAGCTACTGAAATATGAAATAATTATTAAAAACAAAGTATCATAACCAGTTCAATAAATGATTGCTGTAAGTTTCAGATTGATCGCAGTCGTACCAAGCCTATTCTATTTCTTTAATTTATTTCTGCGCAATGCCTTATTGCTTTTCTGGTGAGGATGCCAACATGGCAAATAACTCTTCTCCTGTAATGCTCTTAGTTTCATTGGCAAAAGAGTAATATTCGGGTTTTTCCTCAATAAAAACTTGAAGATCGAAAACGAAACCTTCATTATTATCAAAAATACCCACTGGTATGTAATAGTGATTTTTTTCTTTCAATCTATAAAATAAATGGCTCCCACACTTATTACAGAATCCACGCTCTGCCCATTGAGAAGATTGATAAATCCCGATATATTCTTCCCCAGAAAAACTAATATTACCGTCACACTCAACTCCCAATAAAGCTCCTCCACTCCATTTACGGCACATACTGCAATGACATGCCCCTATATGATTATTGACCGCAGTTGTGGAGATGTTTACCGCACCACATAAGCAGCTACCTTTAACGACGCTCAGTTCACTCATATTTTTCTTTCTCCATTTTCTTTACAAAATTTTTACAAAATCTTTACAAATTCCTGAGATTATACATATTTGTAGCTTATCTTGTTGGTCGCTCAATTATATAGTGAAAATATATAGTGAAAACCCGCAAAATAAGTAACGCTATTAAATAATAATACTTAAGTCATACCAAAAACAGCATAGATTAATGAATCCAGATATCTTTACAACCGATATTTCTACATCTAGCGATACTGCCATTTCTACATCTAGCGATATTGATGTTTCTACTTCTGACGATGCCGCCATTTCTACATCTAGTGATATTGATGTTTCTACTTCTGACGACACCGCCGTTGCTACCGATGCCACCGTTGTTCCCATAGCCGAAGAGATAGCCGAAGAGACAGAAGCAGAACTGATCACCCCTGAAATAGAATTAATACCTCCAAGTATCTTTACAGTAGACTCAGGTACTACTAGTGTTTTTCTCGACTTACCTTTATTGGAATCTGCGGCAGGAATTACTTTGGTTGATGCCGACAGTACAGGAGAACCTTTCTCTGAAGAATTTCAAGTTGGTTTTCCTATAGAAGAAGACACCGACTTTACTTTTGAACTACCTCCTTTTACACCTGTTAGCGGTTCTATCGAGCATTCTGGTACCATCACACTAAGCGTAGGTGGCACAGACGTAACAGTCGGGGAGTTTTCCATTGGTTTTGATCCAGCAAGAGTCTCGGAGACAGCTAGTGGTTTTTTTGTCGCTGATACCACAGAAGATGCTCTGGGTTTGGAAGTCTTATTTGATGTTAGCGCGACTGGAAGCCTAGATGCTGACTCTGACTCCCTAACAATTTCTGACAGAGATTTATTACTTGCTCCTGAATTCACCGAAGCCTTGGAGGCTCCTGATTTGACTGGCGCTGATGTGGGAGATGTTCGCATCGATGCCGCCACATCTCTCGTAGAAGATACTCCCACGTCTCCCTTAGAAGAAGAGGTGATTAACCTGTTGGGAGCAGAAGATTCAACCATTAATGTTAGTGCAGAAGCCAATGCTGCTTTCGTTAATGTTGGCGGTTTTTACAAAGCAATTGATACCGAAGGTACAGTAGTTGATCCTGTTAGCGGTGCAGAAATTTCCGTCGGCGATGATGCTTATGAAGCCGCAGCTTTAGCTAACAGCATAGCTGAGATAGGAGATGCTGAAGCTACAACCCTAGATTTAGAAGGTGATTTTGTCTATGTACCTTACCTCTTAGCTGACGGAGAACAATTCTTTAGCTCTTTTATTGGGGCTAATCCTGACGGTCTAGACCATGTTGAATCACCGAGTGAAGGTGTTTTCGGCTTTGAAGATGTAATTGGCGGAGGCGATTTTGACTTCAATGATTTTGTCTTAACTACTGAAGTAGTTTAGAACCGTTTCACAAATTATTGACAAATTCATGGTTAGTTTTAAGGAGGGTTTTACCCCTCTTTTTTTGTTTTGAATACAGTATTTATAGTTCAAATTGATGACTGCTACTGATTACTGGGAGGGGATTGAGGTTCGTTGTAAGTGGGAGCAAACAAACTATTGTAGGTATTGTAAACAGCTTGACTTAAAGGAGTCAGAATATTGGTGATTAAGCCTTCGACTGTAGCAGGAGTTTGAACTGGCTGACTAGCTACAGGTTGTTCCTGAGGTAGAGGCTGTTCTTGGGGTACAGCAGGCACAGATGGATTAAGATTTGCAGGATCATTTGTAGTCGGCAGAGTTGCAACGTTATCTAGCACTTGAGGATTAGGATTATTACTCATATAAATGTGCTGAATTGCACTACCTTGATAAAGCCGTTTGGTAAACTGCCAATTAGGGTCTAGATTAATTTTCATTGGTGCTTCAGTTAAGCCATTAGTAGTTCCGACAAGTAAATCCCGTTTACTAGGATCTTGGTGATCGGCAACTAACTGTAACTGTCCGTTATTGCCAATTAAGCGTAGAGTATACTCAACCTTGTCATCTTTACCGTTATATCTTAGAGAATAACCATTGGTGTCAACTGCTTTACGGCAGCTATTAGTATGATCGAAATTGAGCAGTAATAAATCTACTGTAGTTGGATACTGACCTGATTCTCTCCAACAAGCCTGTTTTCCTGGAACTTGTTCAATAATTGCCAGTTTATATCTTCTATAATTATAGGGAACTGCAACTGCTATAAATTGGCTTTGATCTACAGCAAACTCATCAAACTCCGTGGCTGTAGCTGGTTGCCAAGGTGCGATCGCGCTAACGCCTACAGTTGCCATAGTAGCAAGTTTCACAGGTAGAGATAATTTCATAATTTTAATATTTTAGGTGAATTTTTGAATATTGAAGTCGCATTGCGGTCTTGCTGGGCATAAATAAATTTAACCGAAACCGACAAGACAATCAACTTTAATCTGACTACTAGTTATTAATAGGTACCACTTGGAATTTTAAAGCAATTTCTATAATACAAATTCGGTTACATAAACTAGTGTAAAAAAACTTCAAACATCCACATAGACCGCAATAAACCTATTTTTTAACAAGTTCCGCTAATAGCAAAAATAACGGGGTTAGTAATAGGTCTTGTAATGTTAGATAAAGCGATCGCCCTGTGAAAACCTGATTACTATTGAAATAATGGGTAACACTCACCGTTTTTTTCGCTCAAGATAAAATGTTTTAAAGTCCCTTGTTGATCGTAACTTGGCGATCGCATGATCCCAAAAATCTATTGTTCCATCTAAGGAGAAAAATATGGCGCACTCAATTCCAGCTTCTACTATTGCATCATTCACTGCTGGCACATTAGCAGGAGAAATAGCATCAGATATCTGCGACCAAAATAACACAGATTTCTTGACTAAAAGTATTATAGTCGCCACGGCTAATTGGACTGCCAGTTCAGTTACAGGGTACGCAGTTAACGTTGCGGGTCTAGATCCAGTTGGGACTATGTGGACTTTTGTGCAATCTCCTGCGATCGCCATTACTCAAGGAGTTGCCAAAGGAATTATTAGATTTGCCTATCGTAACGTGAAAGATGCTTAAAGATGGTCAGCCAAATAAATCTGAAGAATAGCTTTTTAGCTTTCTTCTGGCAGAAGCCCAGCACTCTAATCTTTGAGGGAGCATGTCAAATATGTCGATACAAGTGAACTATAGTTACGGGTGTTAAGGGTTACAGTCGATAAATTGATACTGTTGGCGAAAGCAATCGATTAGTAATCAAATAAAATACAAAGAGAAGAAAATATAGAAGATGCTCATTTCCCACACCATGAAATACATGGGAGAGTGTTAAACTAATTCCATGTATTTCATGGAAAGCTCTCAAAGTGAAACGGAAACGAGATATCCAAGGGAAATTTACCCTCAAAGGCGATGATTATCGTCAAGTTCGCTCTCTAAGACTAACTGATGCTACTTGGAAATCATGGGGAATTGCTGCTGAATGTCTTGGTTTATCAAGAGCTGACTTACTAGAAAATTTGGTCAAGCAAAATCAGGGCACTTTTCCCTCTGTATATTCCGAAAAACCAGTACTAAAGACTAAGATGACGTTTAATCAAGACGAATTAAATCAAAAAGTCGCTCAGGTTCTAGCGGAATTGCGATTAG
>CBDUCX010000215.1:0-9933 GCA_965365755.1 uncultured Pleurocapsa sp. | reverse complement strand
TAGTCTCCAGCTTATTTCTCTGGTGGACTAGGCAATATATCCCAGGCTTGGACGATCATTTCGCTCAACCACTTACGACGGGCTGGATCTAAGACTAGATCATCTTGCAAAATACTAGCGGTTAATTCTTCGAGGGATTGTCCCTGACGACGAGCCATCTGTACCACTCCTGCGATCGCACTCGCCACGATTTCTTCATTGACGGATTTATTTTGCAGAGCCAATATTTCTTCTGTGTTATTAGGGATGGGATAATCCATAGATAAAGTCGATCAGTTGGCAAGCCGATTAAGGACTGTATACTAATATTTAATTTTGTTCCAGATTGGATCAAGAAAATAATATCTCGCACAGTCTAGCTTAATTACTATTTGATTGTTCCTGATTTTTGATTTCTTAAGAATATATTTATACGTCACACACCCACACCTTAAAGGGATGTGGGCTTGACCAAGACCGAAAGCCAATCGGTTGAGGAAAGTTAAAACAGTGTCTAGAGTAGGGTTTTAACCCAAACTGAATTTACTGGACACGGCAGTCCAAAGCACAATACAGATGCCTACCTAGTCAGTATTCCCTGCGTAAATCAGTCTCGAAGGTAAGTACATATTTAGGCTTATCGCCATGCTACAAACAGTACCAGTAGTAGATTCAAACCAAATTCCATTAATGCCCACTAGTGCTGCTCGTGCAGCCAAGTGGATTAAAAGCGGTAAAGTTACTCCATTCTGGAAAAAGGGAATATTCTGTGTTCGCCTGAATGTAGAACCTAGCGCCAGAAACTATCAACCTGTAGCTTGCGGAATTGACCCAGGCTCGAAAATGGAGGGTTATACGGTTAGTAGTGCCAGCCATCAGTATCTGAATATTCAAGCCAAAGCTGTTGACTGGGTAAAAAAGCAAGTCCAAACCAGACGAGAAATGCGTCGGTCTAGACGTTATCGTAAAACTCCATGTCGTCAGCCAAGATGGAATAGATTAGCTAACAAAATCAAGTTAGTCCCTAGCACCAAAGCTAGATGGCAATGGAAGCTTAGAATAGCTAATTGGTTGAGCAAAATTTATCCAATTACAGTTTTTGTAGTTGAAGACATCAAAGCTAATGCTTGGGGTGGTAAATGGGGTAGAACCTTTTCACCACTTCAAGTAGGCAAAGATTGGTTTTATTCTCAACTACAAAAAATAGCCCCAGTTGAGTTACTTCAGGGACAAGAAACTGCTGAGTTAAGAAATCAATTAGATCTCCAGAAAAGCAAGAACAAAATGGCAGAGGTATTTTCTGCTCACTGCGTTGATAGCTTTACCCTGGCTTATTCTGCTGTTGGTGGGTCAACCAAGCCGAGTAATCAAGATCTATTAATTGTTACTCCCCTGAGATTTCATCGTCGCCAGTTGCATAGACTAGAACACGCCCCAGGGCATATACGCTCTAGATACGGTGGAACTATATCTGCTGGTTTTAAACGTGGGTCGATAGTCAAACATCCTAAATGGGGATTGACCTATGTAGGTGGCGAAATGGTTAAACCAACAAAGAAAGAACCTAATAGAAGAGTGATTAGTCTTCATTCTCTAGAAACGGGGAAAAGATTAACTCAATCTGCCAACCCCAAAAATCTTCAATTTTTAACTTACAACACATGGAGGACGAGATACTGCCTTTGTGCATAGGAGATTAATTACAAAACAAATACGGCATCGAGCCATTTTGTGTTGTGTCTTTTTCCTCCCGCACCATAAAAGGAACGGGTATCTCAGGACTTATTATGAAAGAGTTAGCTTATATTGAAATACCGACTCCCGATACTACAGAGGTAAAAAACTGGTTGCAGTATATCTGGCAGCCTCAATTTGGGGAAAAAGTGACTACTCCAGAGGGAATTCGGCTTCAGTTTGCATCGTCAACTAATAGCGAGTTATCAATTTTTGTCTGGCAACTACAGCGCACCAGCTATCTGAAAATTTTTCAATGGGGAAATCAATCAATACCTCAAGCAGAAAAAATTAAGCAGCAGTTGATTAAAGAAATTCGGGCTGTATTTCCGCCACGATATCCTGTTCCCCCAGCGATCGATTTATCCCAACAGTCGATTTTTGAGGCTTTAGCAGCAGACTATCCCCAAACCGTTAAATTCTTTCAAAAAATGCCCAACGGAGAATACGATCTCAATCGGGTTTATTGGTGGGAACAACGTTGGCGGGAAAGCGTGAACCATCCACAACAGCCTCAAGAGGTAATTTTTAAAAGTAAAGCTGCCAACTCGGATAATCAGCCAGAATACGATCTGATCTATATTGGTGGCGCACTGGGGGTAATTCACGCGGCGGTAATGGCACTCAAAGGTTATCGAGTGTTACTGGTGGAGAGATTGCCTTTTGGTAGGATGAATCGAGAGTGGAATATTTCTCGGGATGAGTTTCAAAGTTTAATTAATTTAGGTTTATTTACCCCTGAAGAATTTGAATCAGTGATTGCAGCAGAATATGTTGATGGCTTTAGTAAGTTTTTTGATGCCTATAATCCTCCTCATCTCAAAGCTGCGGTATTGCACACTCCTAAAGTACTGAATATAGCAATCGATGCTGAAAAACTGTTACGCTTTTGTGGTGATAAATTACGGCAGGCAGGGGGGGATATTTGGGATGAAACAGAATTTATCCGCGCCGATATTTCCGATACTGAGGTTACAGTCAAGCTAACCCATTTACCCACCCAAGCCAGCAAGCAGGCAACAGCCAGACTACTTATAGATGCCATGGGGACAGCTTCTCCCATCGCTTGGCAGCTTAACGGGGGTCGTGCCTTTGATAGTGTCTGTCCCACAGTGGGAGCAGTAATTGAAAGCGGTTTTGCCCCTGAAGTATGGGATCGAGATTACGGTGATGTCTTAAATTCCCATGGTGATATCTCCCGAGGTAGACAATTAATTTGGGAATTATTTCCTGGGGGGAATGGAGAATTAACTTTTTATCTGTTTCATTACCACCAAGTACACCCCGAAAATCCTGGTTCTCTATTAGAAATGTATGAAGACTTCTTCACCATTTTGCCAGAGTACCGCCGTTGCGACATGGAGCAACTGGTGTGGAAAAAACCCACCTTTGGTTACATACCTGGACATTTTAGCACCAGCGATCGCGATCGCACTGTGGCATTTGATCGCATAGTAACAATTGGGGATGCGGCTTCTTTACAGTCTCCGCTTATTTTTACGGGGTTCGGTTCCTTGGTGCGTAATCTAGATCGTCTTACTACCCTGCTAAATACGGCGCTACAACATGATTTGTTAACGGCGAAGCATCTCAACCAAATTAGAGCCTATCAAAGCAATATTTCTGTTACCTGGCTATTTTCTAAAGGGATGATGGTACCTACGGGCAAAACTTTACCCCCCCAAAGAATTAACTCGATGCTCAATACCTTCTTTGGATTACTGGCAGAAGAACCCCCTGAAGTTGCTGACACTTTTATTAAGGATCGTACTGACTGGTTTACCTTCACCAGACTGGCGTTGATTGCTGCCCGCAAAAACCCCGCTATGCTACTTTGGATTCTCGAAATGGCTGGTAGCAAAGATATGCTTCGCTGGCTTGGTTCATATTGGTCTTTTAATTTAGATGCCTTGAGAAACCTTTTAATAGCTGGTTGGTTTCCTGGTTGGCTCAAACAATCTCAGCCCTGGTTAGAAAAGCAATATCCTGGCTTGTGGCTTAAGTTATTGAGTTTAAATTATCAATTACGGCATTCTCAATAACTTCTGGTTTTCTTTTGGGAGCAAACAGTTGCAATTATATCTTGGGTCAACAGAATTGTTCTAACTTTAGGATGACTTGTTGGTACGAGTTATCAGATTTAATGATGGTAACTTCAGATTAATCAAGAAATAAAGAATATATATAATGCTTTCATCAAACATGGGGGAACAGGCAATTAGCAAAGCCACAGAATTAGGAATTGCGAGTCAGCTTGACGAGGCAGAGAATTTAGATGTCGATGTTCGTACCAATCCTTTGGATATAATGCAGGGCAAGATCGATTCTGTTAGTGTTAGAGGTGAAGGTCTGGTAGTGAAAAAAGAATTGCGAGCTGAAAAACTGAGAATAGAAACCAGTAGCATTTCCATCAATTCTATTAAAGCCGCAATGGGTAATATTGAATTAATCAGACCTACGGATGCCAGAATGCTCGTGGTATTAAAAGAAGAAGATCTCCAAAACGCTCTCAATTCGGAATATATCAAGAATAAACTGCAAAATTTGGAGATTGAATATGAAGGAGACAAAGTAAATGCCAAAATTGAGGGAGTTAAATTTATCCTACTAGATGACGGAACAATAGGTTTGAATGCCAACGTCTACTTAGCTGAGCAAGATAGCCAGGAAAAAATTAGCCTAACTACTGTTCCTGAAATTGATCCTGCTGGCAACTGTATAAATTTGAACTCGGTTAAATATTTGCAGAATGCACATTGCAATCTAGAAATAGCTAAAGCGATTATCAATAGTGCGGAAGAAATATTAGATTTGCGCAATTTCCAATTAGACACAATGTCTTTACGAGTCAGAAAATTAGATGTAAAGCTGGGTAAATTAACTATCGAAGCAGATGCAGAAATCAAGGATATTCCTCAGACTGCTTAGTTATTAGCTAATAGTTTTTTGAGTATTAATATATTTGAAACTTTCTGCCTATATATCCAAGATGGTGTTTTCGACCCATTTATTAAGATGATAAACTACTTAAGCTGAAACAATATAAAAAACAAAATATAATGATCAATAGTTTTTTTGATGATTCATTGGATAAAAGGAGCATTAAAAAACGAATTCGTAGATTAAGCAAAGCTAAGATCGGGTTTTACAGTATTGGTCTCTATCCTGCATCTCTTGCTTACAATTCAGCAATGCAAAAAAGTGAAAAATCTCTGTTGCTAGCTCCTCGTCCTGGCAGAGATTTGTTGGGGGCATTTTCTCAAGATGAAATTAGAGGAATGGACCCCAGGCATGTGGCCAAAATGCATCGCATGGCACAACATCGGAACGGAGAAGAATTAGTTGTCAACGATTTGGAATATCTAATTGACAAATGCGATCTGGTGTTGCTGACTTCTAATAGTAAATATATCGAACAAGATTTAGCTGAAGCCTGCAAAATTAGAAAAAAAATCAACCGCCAAAATGTTGTCCTGGCTTGTCTTGCAGGTTCCTTTAGCCACGATGAGGAGCAAAATAATTCATATGTGCTATGCGAAAAAAATCCTAATTTAGCTTTCTTTTCGGGCTTTCATCGACATGGAGCTTTACGTTCACCAGTTGATAGCTTTACTGCCAATTTTTGCCATCCCAATGCCCTAACAGCATTAATCGGGGCGCAAATACTCAACAAGCTTTCCCCCAATATTCAGGTTTCTCCTGGTATTCATAATGTTGAAGCGCAGTATATCAAAGCTGCTAAAAATATGGCATCAATCTTCGCAGGATTTGGCTATATCTATCATCAGCAAAATACGGGAATTTTACCGACATTATTGACTTTACTGCTCAATCAGTGCCTCGACCAAGCCGCGACAGTTTCCACGAGACGACGCGATCGCACAAAGCTCTACAACCGTCAACCAATTGCTTTAACCGAGTTGGGCTATGCCGTACCGAGAATTGAGGCCACCTTAGACATGGGAGGCTCTACGGAAAAGGTACGAGATCATACTTTTTCCCAGTTAACAGCGATCGTCGCCGATGTCCGCGGCAGTATGATGCTTCCTGTATCAGGCAAGCCCACCAGAAACTTTCAAGCAGGACAAGCTCTGGCAAATGGGATGCTGGAACATGGTCGCTGTCCTTTCACTATTGAAGAGTTTGAGCAGTGGTGTGAAGCTGCTAATTTAAATAAAGGCTCTTTAGAGGGATTAAAAGCTTTAAGATACTGGCCACAAATTGAAGAGAAATATGGAATTCAAGTACATGATGCCTCAATGGTCAATTTACTTTATAAAAGTCTCTATGGCAACGACATAGAGAGAAACTTTGCCTTTGAGGTAATGACCGAAAGCCGAGAACTATCTAATTACTGTCAAGAATCAGTTAGACACACTCACAGTCGAAAATATGCCGAAGCACTGAATGATGTTGGGAACCTCGATGCCTTAGAGTTAATTTCTAATACAGTTGTGGCGGAAAATGCGCGGAAAGCTATTTATGATGGCGATAGCATTGAGGAACGAGAGGTTAAACCCGAAGATCCTGCCTATTTACAGGTTATGGATCTGATTGAGCAAGCCTGAATTTAGTACTTCTCCCATTGGTCAGATCTAGTGTCGCTACGCTTAAGTAATGAGTAACGAGTAACGAGTAACAAGTAAAAATTTAAATACTGTAAGGGTTTCAGGTTTTCTCCCTTGTCTGCCTTGTCCCCTTGTCTCACTTTACCAGCAACCTATTATTACTGAATCGATGTTCTAGAGAAGCAAATATTTTAATCGTCACTCAGGCGATCGCGGAAATATTGAGTATATAAATCACAACTAGGAATAGCCAAATTTCCCTGTAACAGAACTAGCCCCATACTTTCTAATTTGAATGCTGGTAATAGTTCTAGTTCTACTGGATGTGCTGCCTGTACCACCTGAGCCAATGATTTAGCTAGCTTAGAGTCTTGTTTTAAGGTCCACATCAGTCGTCGAAAATGATCGGCAAAAATGCCCACATCCTGAGTAGCTCGTTGCAACAACTCATCGAGCGCAATATTTTGCGACCACAGCGAATATAATCCCAACTGAATCAAATAGGGACGTCCATTGGCGATCGCCATTAAGCGCTCTGTCTGCTTATGTGACCAATTTAAGCCATATTGTTGAACCAGAGACTCTACCTGTTGGGGGGTAAATGCTGGCAACTCAATGGGTAATCCCACATTGAACGGTGATTTGTTGACATTTAAGGGAAGATAAACTTCGGTGGAATGGGCTACTATTAGTCGTAGTTTGCGCCAAATATTTTGATTTTTTGCCTGTTCATGCCAGGTTCGTAATAGCCCAAAAAACTCATCTGCCAATTCTGGATAGTCAAACAGCCGATCTACATCGTCTAGGGCTAAGACTAATGGTTGAGTGGTTTTTGCTAAGAGATATTGTTCAAAATAAATTTTGCAGCTTATCTTGCTGCCAAATAGTTCATCCCAATAACTTTCTACGCGATTGGGCAAATGCATTCCTAATCCTACACTGGCAGCAAACCACTGTAAAAATTTATCTAAATCCTTCAGAATGTTGCGTTCTGCTAACTGAAAGCTTAAAAATACAGTTTTACAACCTTGTTGGGCTGCATAATCCAGTATCCTAACTGCTAATGAGCTTTTTCCCGTTCTTCGGGGAGCTTTGATCCTAATTAATGAGCCTGGCTGCAATACCGCCTTACAGCAATTTGTTTCAATCGGCGATCGCTCAACATAAAATCGGGAGCCTAATGGGACTTGTCCCTCTGGTAATAGTGGTTCGGCTGACTTGAGGGATTTAATTGAACCATGATTTTGCTTTGAGCTAGGGGCTTGATCTGAAGTAACTTTTGTCTGGTAAATCGGTTTCGTATAGTCTTCGAGATTAAGATCTAGGTTAAAAGCCGCAAAATAACATTCTAAAGTCTGCTTATCTACAGGAGATTGTCGCCGACGCACCTTGGTCAGAGTATGGGAACTAAGCCCAGTTAAGCTATGCAAATCTTCAAGGGTATAGGGCGCGCCCTCATTATTTTTCTTTTCGGAGACTCTTTGAGCCGAGTTTAGACGCTGCCAACCCTTAGAGGAGATAATTACTCCCCGTTTGCGTTTTACTTGTTGGCTCGAACTAAACATAGTTAAAACTTAGTATAAATGTATTTAATCGTAAATGTTTGATAGCTATTATTTTTTACTTGTGCTTTAAACAAGCTTACTATAACCACTTTTCCCCTTGTGCCATAATTTTACGCTCAATTTCGGCTCTCAAGAGATTTTAGAGCGAAAACCTTAAAGATTTTGAGACTTTGTGGATTGTAATTGTCCGAATTACATTGGAGTCAACTAGGATTTTTCTTTAAGTTGCCTGCTTAACTTGTCATCTTTCCTGGTATCTTTTGGGCGATAGTTAGATGATAAAAGTAACTTTACTTGTACGTATGCTGACGAGTTAAACACAATAAATTTGTTTCCCTAGTTCAAGTTATGCCTCCTTTAGGGGTTGTTTAACAGGGGGTTTTCTCGTTATTTAGAGTTGAAAGCTTGAGCCAATCTGTAATTACTGATATTGATTAAATGAGCAATCATCTTGAACAGCTTTTTTCTCTCAAAGGTCGCGTAGCAGTTGTTACTAGTGCTGACAGAGGATTGGGAGCAGCTATTGTTAGAGGACTTGCTCAAACTGGAGCAGTCACTTGTGGTACAGGGAGTCCTGCAATGCCAGAATGGCGACCGATTCAAGACGAGTTTTATATACGATGTAATGTCAATAATCCGATGACATTTAAATTCTTATGCCAAGAACTATACGAAAAATATGGCAAGTTAAGCATTTTGATCAATGTAGCGGAAGTAAGCTTACCTTTGCAAGACAGTCAGATCAATGATGGAAATCGAACAGGCTGGTCACAAACTATAGAAACAAACCTAGAAACTACTTTTTCTACCAGTAACATCGCCGCTAAATACATCAGGCAATCTGGTGGTGGTTCGATCATCAATATTATTAGTATCAAAAGTTTAGCCAGTCCCAGCGACAAAATGAGTTATGTGGCTTTCAAAGACGAACTACTGATCATGGCTAAAAAAATGGCAGCAAGTTTCATCAAAGACAATGTTTACGTCAACAATATTGTTTTAGGTTATCCTCAGAAGAAGAAAAGCCATAGTCAGGAAGCGATCGCCAAAACAAACATCAATAACGGATGGCAAGATCTGATCAGAGCAACGGTTTTCCTGGCATCAAAAGGCTCTAGTTGTATTACAGGACAAGGAATTTTTATTCTTTGTGACGAAAAATTAGCCAACATTGCTTCTTAGATTCCAGAACTTTTACAGAATACTTTGTAGAGACAGCTTAAATTGCTAGTTTAATTTGTCATCTTTCCTGGTTAATACAAGTTGCACTTTTCTAGTTTTTGTATATACAATGTATAGTATAGTTGAACAAATAATTATGGCAACTGCAAAAAAACAAAAAGTAGTCAATCTCAGAATTGATGAAGTTAGACTAAATTTAATTGACGAAGCAGCAAAGCTTAAAGGTAAATCTCGCACTGAGTTCACAATCGAAGCTGCATATAAAGAAGCAGAGCAAGCTATCTTAGAGCAAAAAATCTACATTTTAGACGAAGCAGATTATGAATATCTTTCTCGTACAGATCGCGAACCAGATCCCAAATTAGTTAGATTGTTTGAGAGTCAAAGCCCTTGGGAATAGTAAAATATTCAGCACCGCAACGCATTACCTCAGAGCATATTACGGAAAACTTTGATTGTGGTGAAATTTCTCTCAATAATTGGCTACAAAAACGCGCTCTCAAAAATGATGTAGGAGATGCCAGCAGAACCTATGTTGTTTGCTGCGACAATATAGTGGTTGCCTATTATTCCCTTCACTTAGGATGTATTCAACATTCGGACGCAGTGAGGAAGATTAAGCGTAATATGCCCGACCCTATTCCGGCAATAGTTTTGGGTAGACTGGCTGTTGATCTAAATCATCAAGGTCAAGGATTAGCTAAAGGTTTAATTAAAGATATGTTTTTAAGAGCTATTCGAGTTTCAGATTTAGCTGGGACGAAAGCAGTTTTAGTTAAAGCTCTCAATGATCGCGTAACTGCTTTTTATCAGGCTTTTGGTTTTGTACAGTCAAAAACAGACTCTCTTCTACTGATGAAAGCAATCTCCGAAGTAAGAGCTAGTTTTCAAGAGGCTTTCGGCGA
>CBDUCX010000214.1:0-9937 GCA_965365755.1 uncultured Pleurocapsa sp. | reverse complement strand
TATCTCAAAACCCCAAAAGATTAAAATATTCAGCCAACTAACCAGGGAATAACTTATATTACAGGTGAGCTTACGGTAAACTTGTGACTCTTATACTTAAGATATGTTATCTGGAGAATAAGATTTTAAAATGCCAGTCGAAAACTATGGTGTTTGGGTTTGTAAGCCAGTAAGAGTAACGGCAGAACGTGCCATAGAAGATAGCCAATCACCTCATATTCATCTTTTTTATAAAAACCAAGAAAGTGATTCAGAAGAATTTCGAGCATCAATCAATGTCAAATCTCTTTCCGAGTTATCCGAGTTAGTTTTTTGGGAAAATAACAACTTTCAACATCCAATAGTAACCAAATTATCAGATTTAGAGCCAGGATTTCAAGAAGTACCCAGTGAAGTTGGTGGTGTTGCCCTAGATTATATTCGAGGCAATCTCATGATTCTGGATGAAGGTCAAATTCTCCCTCATGATTTACCAGAAGAGCGAGACGATATTATTGATTACGTCATGCCCGTATTGCAGTCAGCTATTAATCGCAACACAAATGTTTATCTTTTTGGTGAACCCTATAGCAACCAAAGAGGTATTCATAATATTCACATGAATCAAGGGAGTGCGGGAAGATTTACTAGCTCTAACGGTGTCTATCAAGACGGGGGAATTATTATCCATTTTCTTGATGAAGACCGCTATGCAGCAATTTTCTTAGCTTTTGCATCCCAAGCTGTCCATACTGATGATGTTAGAGGTAATGCTTTACCCGGAAGTAAGAATTTTAAAGAATTATTGGATGGAAGAGAAGATACTCCTATTTCTGATAATTTACCAGTCGCCATTATAGGGGCATTAGTTAATCCTGTTGGCAGTGAAAACCAGGGAGACAGTAACGTAAAACCCGAAGTTGTTTATCTACTCAACCGTTCTACCCAGGATATCTCTCTCCAAGATTGGTCATTAGTAAATATTAATGGTGAAAGCTATAAGATTACCGATGATGCGGTTTTAGCTTCTGGTGAAATACGTATAGTAACCATTACACAAGTCCCGCTTTCTAATCAGGGTGGGCTGATTTCTCTCTTGGATGAGAAGGGGAATAAGGTTGATGGGGTAACTTACACCCAAAAACAAGCACAGAAATCAGGAGAATTAGTAATTTTTAGGTAGGTTTATGAAGATTGCAGCTTTCAAGGCTAAAAATTTATTAGTTTTTTTCATCTACGACTGTTTTAAATAAAACTGTTTCCAAAATAAAATCTCTGACCTGATTTAATCCTGCTCCAGTCTTACAGTTAGTATAGGCAATCGGTTTACCTCGTCGATGGTCGGGCGCTTGTTGACGGATCAAATCTAAGTCAGCACCAACATAGGGAGCAAGGTCGATTTTATTAATTACAACTAAATCAGCCTGGACAAAACCTGGCCCATTCTTGCGCGGAATATCATCCCCTGCACCAACATCAATCACAAAAATATAGGAATCAACTAAATCGTAACTAAAAGTAGAAGCGAGGTTATCACCACCACTTTCAATAAAGATCAGATCTAATTGGGGATAGAGTAATTCTAAATCCTTTACCGCGAGTAAATTCATCGTCGGATCTTCCCGAATAGCCGTGTGAGGACAGCTACCAGTCTCTACCCCAATAATTCTTTCTGCTGCGAGAAAACCCCTGCTCTTTAAACGATCTGCATCTTCGGTGGTTAAAAGATCATTGGTAACCACGGCTATCTCAATGCCTTGCTGAGTTAATATCGGCACCAAACACTCCAACAGAGCAGTCTTGCCACTACCTACAGGCCCACCTATTCCCAATCGGGCAACATTATCCATTGAAAAAGATTATTCCTTATTCCTTCTTATTTAAACTTTTCCTTCGACTAAACCATTAAAACCGTAGATTTCTCTGGTTCCTGCGATCGCAACTAGATTGACAATCTTCTCATCCCCTGGCTCAAATCTAACGGCTGTACCTGCGGGAATATCAAGTCGCATCCCCTTAGTTGGCTCACGGTTAAATTCCAATGCCGAATTGACTTCAAAAAAATGAAAATGAGAACCAATTTGGATTGGGCGATCTCCTGTATTAGCCACTTCAATTTCTAAGGTTGCTCGATGGGCATTTAATTCAATTGTCCCTGGTTGGGTAATTATTTCACCTGGAATCATAACGTTTGATTACTTGAAGTGCGAAGTTATCTTCTTTCCACAGTAACCGATTAGATTGCAGACGATCTTACAAAATGAGGGAATCATACTAGAAAAACAACTAATTCAGTTGTTATCTTTGGTAACAATAGCGCGATCGCTAACAATGATTCTGTCTGTTGCAAACAGTCTGAAATCAACTCAGTTTATGGTTATCTACTTATCTGTTATAAAGAGAAAAATTAGATTTAAAAATTAAAAATTCTAATCAAATATGAAATATAAGAGATGTCGACCAGAAAAGCGAGTTTATCGCAACTTAGCTCTGGGAATTTTAACTTTTTTGCTCCTCGCTACAGTCTTGCCCGTACTAGGATGAAATATCAAAATACTGGCTACAAATTTGTGGAATGGGGACTTATACTAAATCCGTTTCGTATAGATTACTTATTAAAAAATTGAGTAATAAGTAACAAGTAAAAAGTAACAAGTATTAGGGAATATTTACGTAAGTTCTAAAGGTACTGCTGGCATGAGGATCTTAAAAGTTGTTCCCTTGTTAACTTTGCTACTTACAGAAATAGTGCCTCCGCAACGTTGAATTAGTTGTTTGACCAAGGTTAGCCCCAAACCCGCACCCGTCACTTTCTCCTCTGTAGTAGGTTTAGTGCGATAAAATCCCTTAAAAATTTTGTTGATTTCTTGACTCGGAATACCTACCCCTGTATCCATAACTAGGATTTCTATCTGCTCATTTTCTTTCCTCAGTGCTGCTTGCACAAATACTCTTCCTGTTGCGGGAGTAAATTGCAGGCTATTGTTGAGCAGATTAATGATAATTTGTCTAAACCATGGGAGAGGGCAAGCAATCGGCGGAAGATTAGCAGGAATCGTATATCCTAGCTGAATTTCCTTTTCTTCGGCTAAAGGTTGATAGGTGCTGACTATTCCTGGCACAACATCTTCTAAACGGAGATATTCTGCTTCTGCCGGCGTATCTAATTGTAATAACCCTAGTAAACCACTCACCAGAGAGTTTTGTCGATCGCACTCAGCACTGACCATTTGCAAGTAGCGCTGACGCTGTTCTCCTTTAATCTGTTTCGACTCTAATAAACTTAGTGCCGTTTTCATATGGGTAATCGGCGATCGCAATTCTTGAACTAAATTATCCAGAAAATCTTCCTGCAACCCTAATACAGTTGAGCTTTGTTCGGGAATAGTACTTGTCTTAGATATTGAATTTAATGCTGTTTGTAATGTTTCGTTTTGACTTACCTGCCGCAAAATTAGTTTACTCAGCAAGTCGGATTTTATTTCTAAATTAGGGTCAATTGTGAAATTGTCATCCGTCAGACTAGCACCAGACATTATATTTTGTTTGATTCCCCAGAGGATTGGCGTAATTGCCTGAGGAGCAAAACTAGAAACCATTGCTAAATATGGTTGTTGCAATCTTTTCCCAGAAGAATTAATTTGAATTTTGCTTTTTTGCCATTGAGCTAGCATTAGAAAGCAAAAATCTGTTGCGGAGACAATTAAAAAAGACTCTCGTTGTAACGTAGAGTTCTGGGTTAGTCTGAGAGGAACTACTGGGATTTGGGCAGAAGTGTCCTTGAGCAAAGATATTGCAGAATAGTCTCTCTGGCTGCTACAGACAAAAATGCCTTCTGCATTACCTTCTCTCTGTAATCTCTGAACCTGATTGAGCCAGCTTTTAGTTTGGGGGAATTTAACCCAAATAGTTACTTGAAGTTGCTCTTCAATCAGTAATTCAATAACACTACTAACGTAAGTTCTAAGGGTTTCTGCTCCCACAGATAGGGGAACAAGAGGTACATCCAAGTTCTGAGTCAACTGGTACAAGGATGGTTCAGAGGTAGCAGTATTCATATTATTAATCGCCGAACTATTTTTTTGTTGAGCAGAATTACCCGAAATAATGGGTATTTAGGCTTAAGATTGCTGAAAGAATTTCAATAAGAATTTTGCTAATAATCAACAACTATTACAGACAAACACTTAAAGTGGCAACTACCGATTGAGCTAAAGCTTCTAAATGATAACCTCCTTCCAGACCAAATAGAGGAAATTTGGTAATTTCTAAGACATATTTTGTTAATAAACCATAATCTTTTGGCTTAAGGGAGATGCCCGCCAAAGGATCACTATCATTAGCATCATACCCCGCACTTACAATCAATACATCCGATTGCCAATTAGTAAAAAAAGGTATTATCTCCTGTTGGAAAACTGATTGATAGTCGGCAATGTTACTACCTGCATTCAACGGCAGGTTCAAAATATTCTGGTACTTTCCGCTTGTGCCGCGATGTATACCTGTCCCTGGATAGCAAGGATGCTGATGCAACGAACAGTAAGCAATATTGGGGTTATCTTTGACGATCGCTTCTGTGCCATTACCATGATGGACATCCCAGTCCAAAATCCCGACCCGTTTAACGTTGGGTTTGGTTAGAGCATATTCTGCGGCGATCGCTGCATTAGAGAACAAGCAAAATCCCATCGCCGTATCTCTGGTGGCATGGTGCCCTGGGGGACGGGCTAAAACAAAGGTAGGTTGACGATGCAAAACTTGGTCTACTCCATCTAACCAGGCACTTACCGCTAACAAAGCAACTTCATAGCTGCGTGCCGACACTGGGGTATCACCGTCTAAATATCCACCGCCTTTTGCCGAGACTTGTTTAATTCTGGCGATGTGTTCTGGGGTATGAGTCCGTTGAATATAATCAAGTACGTCTCTAGAGATAGCTGGAGTGGGTAACTGCCAATTAATTTGCTCTTGCCACTCTACTGTTTTTAAAGCATCAGCGATCGCTGTCAATCTTTGAGCTTTTTCGGGATGCCCGTAGCCTGTATCATGTTCTAAAAATTCTGGGGAATAGATAACCGAGATCATAAACTATACAAAATGTAAATTATTGATACAGACGGTAATTTGTATTCACTAAATTAATTAGTTTTGTTTTGAGATCGAGACTAAGTTAAATAAATCATTGAACCTCGTATTTAAGTTTACTGATAATCACCTTATTTCGTTACCTTCCCTTTATATAATCTTCATAATTGATTGTAAACAAGATTGATAGTCATTCCAATTAATTTACCTAGGTTTGTCTGGGGGTGGAAGTCAGATGCGAAGCGGTATCCTTGAGGATAAAGACCTTAACCGTATAAAATTTATCTGATTTTTTAATTTTTTTGATAATACTCACAAAAATATACTGTATATTACTAAAATAATTTAATATTTTGTCTAGCGATAAAAAGTCTACAGGCAACGTACATTAAAAACTTATTTATAGCCATAATGATCGACCATCCTCTAAGAAAGGCTTGTGATAAGCTGGACATTGAAGGTGTTAGCACCGACAGCTTTAGAAGAACGGCACTCACCTTGAAAGTTAGTAGCAAGAAGTATAAAAGAATGGTTTCACAAACAATTGCTCAGACAAAAATTGCTGAATCAGGTATTCAAATTCTTGGTAGTGTTCTCGACAAGTTTAATCAAAAAGATATCGAAAAAGAAATTCAAAAAATTGACACACTGCCATCAGTTTTTCCGTATCCTGAATATATCGTCGGACATCGTACTATGTACCCTCTCTGGAATCAATCTGGGGATATTAATGATGCTAATATTTGTCACTATGAAGGAATTTCCAAAATTACTCGCATAGGAACTGAATTATCTCATATTCGTGAAGTACTGACTAATACTTTCTATCTGGAACACTTAAAGGTAGCCCGCATAAACAAGCATTTCAGTGGTCTATTCGGGTTTGCTCATCGAGATTATTCGGACAACCAAGCGAAAACGGAAAGCTTTTATACAAGAATTCATATTCCGATAAAAACTCAGATGGGTTGCTGGCATGCCTACAATTCAGAACTTTATCATATGGACTACGGGGAAATCTGGCTCCATGATGGCTCAATTGTTCATGCACCCTGTAATTTCTCATCAGAGACCCGTTTGCATATACTCTTAGATTTTGATTATGAAGTGCCTCTAGAGAATTTATTTAGAGACAAATCTGTTCTTTCACCATCATATCCTATAGATGAAGCTAATCGTGATACCTTTCATGAGAAGGATTTAGAACAGATATTGAGACTTTCCGAGATTGTTAACTCCTACAACTTTAAGGACATAGCAGGCATAGTTGGTAAAGTTCCTTTCAAGAAGAAAGTTAATTGTGCCTTGTCCTATGACTGGCTTATCGAAATAGCTAAGAGGTCGGGAAACGCCGAGCTAATTGAAAAAAGTAAAATGGTCAAGTTTTTCTTTGTTGGACGAACTAATTCTGCAACAGCATCTAAATTAGGAACAGTTCCTCAATTTCGTTTTTTCTAATTATTTCGGACTAGTTTTGAATGATTTTGGCAGTAAAGTTATTAACTTATAACTTAGTGAGTATTGTTTAACTTCATTATAAATATAGACAAATATCTCAAGAACTAAATCTGGTTATATGAGATAATATAACTATTAATCAAATAGCGAAAAAATGAGGCAAGTTGAAAGACATATAGTTAAAGAAAATAGTCCATTCTGGAAACAGATTGACCAGTTGTGCTTTTTATCTAAAAATCTTTACAATTATGCTAATTATTTAATTCGTCAATCCTTCATCTTTGACAAAGTTTATCTAGGGTTTAATCAGGTTTATCATTTAGTAAAAGAGCAGCCAGACTATCAAGCCTTACCGAGGAAGGTTTCTCAGCAAGTACTCAGAGTCTTAGCTCAAAACTGGAAGTCTTTTTTTGAAGCCAATAAAGCTTATCAATCAAATCCAGATAAATTTACAGGTTTACCCAAATTACCTAAATATAAACACAAAACTCAAGGACGAAACTTACTAATTTATACCAGCCAAGCTATTAGTAAAACAGGCTTGACTCAAGGGATAGTTAAATTGTCTAGTACAGATATTACTGTCCAGACCTTAGCTAAAAATATAGCCGGGGCTCGGATTATTCCGAGGGTAGGACAATATATAATTGAGATAGTTTATGAACGAGCTGAAAATCATACAGTAACAAATCCTGAAGCTATTGCAGCCATAGATATTGGTGTAGATAATTTAGCGACGTTAACATCAAACCAACCAGGCTTTGTGCCGATTTTGGTTAACGGACGACCGTTAAAAAGTTTAAACCAGTTCTATAACAAAACCAAAGCTTTCCTTCAGTCACAGTTACCAGATAAACAACAAACATCAAAGAGAATTAAACAGCTAACAGCCAAGCGAAATAATCGAGTAGACAGTTATCTACATTTCTCATCGAGATGGATAATTGATTATTTAGATTCTCGTGGTATTAGCCAGTTGATTATTGGTCAAAATCCGTTGTGGAAACAATTCGTCAATAACGGCAAAAAGAACAGGGTAATCGCATCAAACGAATAGAGAGAAGAATGGGAAAATAAAGATATTTATCCCATGACAAGAGAATCCTTAAGAGAGTCGATAGAAGAGCATTTTGGCAAGATACCAGACCAGAGAGTTGTGACCAGAAGCACCCACAAACTGGTAGATATAATCGCGATCGCAATCTTAGCAATACTATGTGGCGCGGATGGATGGGTCGCAATAGAAACATACGGAAAAGCGAAAGAAGAATGGCTCAAAACATTTCTAGAACTGCCAAATGGAATACCATCACACGATACGTTTGGCAGAATATTTAGCCAGTTAGATCCAGAAATTCTCGAAAAAAACTTTCAGTCATGGGTAAAATTAGTTACCGCTCAACTAGGGTTAGAGGTGGTGGCAATTGACGGCAAAAGCCTTAACGGCTCTTACGATAGAGAAAGTTCGTTAAAATCTCTAGTCATGGTCAGTGCTTGGTCAAGTAGCCATAAATTAGTATTGGGTCAGGTTGCAGTCAAGCAAAAATCAAATGAGATAACAGCAATTCCGATTTTACTCGAACAACTGGATTTAAAAGGCGCAATTATCACTATAGATGCCATGGGAACTCAAACAGCCATTGCTCAACAAATTCAGTCGGCAGGTGCAGATTACATTTTGACTCTTAAAGCAAACCATCCAACTCTCGCTCAAAATGCTCATGATTGGTGGCAAAAATACCAACATGAGGTTGAGAATACATCAGCCAACACAACCGAATTGATTTGTGAAGCAGGACATCACCGTGTTGAGAAACGCCGCTTTTGGTCAATTCCAGCAGACCTAGTGTTTGAACCAACCAGAATTGAGCAGTGGACTGGACTTGAGACTTTGATTGTGGAACAAAGTAGTCGCCAACTTTGGAATAAAACAACCTACAGCACAAGATTTTTTCTCAGTTCTTTAAAACCTAATTTTTCTAATTTTCCTGGTTCAATTCGCAGCCACTGGGGAGTAGAGAATCAGTTACATTGGTGTCTTGACGTTATTTTCTCTGAAGATGATTCTCGTATTCGCAAAGATCATGCTCCTCGAAATATGACTATTCTCGCGCATGCTAGCTCTCAATTTACTTCGCCAAGATAATTCTCAGGGCAGTCTGAAGATGAAACGCTATCAAGCTGGTTTGAATAATAATTTTCTACTTCAGATTTTGTCTAATTCTGGCCTATTTTGACTCAGAATTTTGATGCGATTACCCTGGCAAAAAGAATAATCAATCTTTTGTTAATATTCCTCATGCTCGGTTCGTAAAAATGTTGATTTACAAAGGAGCAATGAAAGGAATAAAGGTAATATGTGAAGAGGAAAGTTACACCTCAAAAGCTAGCTTTTTGTCTTTAGATTACATTCCTAATTATGGTTCGGAAGGGGCTAGACAAATTAAGTTTAGTGGTTATCGAGAATCCAGAGGAATGTACAAAATTAAAGGCGAGAAGACTAGAATCAATGCTGATGTTAACGGCAGCTATAACATTATGCGAAAAGTAATCCCAACAGTCTTTGACGGAGGGATAGAGGGCGTTGTAGTTCGTCCCATCAGGGTTACACCTGGTAATGCTAAATCTGGTCAATGTCATATTTGACTATATTTTTAGTAACTATTAATCATTTCTAATTCTCTTTGGAACCTAAATTTATTCCACAGTGTTTGCAAAATCGGGCATCGGGATCGTGTTGTGATAAACCACAATTACTACACTCTTGCTCTACCATACTTGATGTTTTGACCACCTGTCGAATCAACTCGCTTAATTGCCAGGGTATAAACAATACTCCTGTAAAAATCATTAATAATGTCATCAATCTGCCAGCCTCAGACAAGGGCGTAACGTCGCCATAGCCCACGGTAGTCATGGTTACCACCACAAAATAGAAAGCATCAAAGAAGTTGACCAGGCGATCTCCATTTATCTGATGTTCTACCTGATAAATTAATCCTGCATAGACAAAAATGATCGTAAAGAGGGTTAAGAAGATGCGGAGAAAGATAATATTATCTTCAGTCTTGAATCCTAATATTTTTTGCTCAATCTTCCACACTCTAATAATTCGTAAGATCCTAAACCAACGAAATATTCTGACAAAGCGGATGTCTGTCCAACCTAAAAATAAGGGCAAAATCGCAATTAAATCAATTAAGCCAAAGAAGCTAAATATATACTTCAGAGGATTTTCTGCTGACCAAAGACGTAATATATATTCAACCGTAAAAACAATTAAGATTACCAAGTCTACAATTTCTAAAGTTGCTTTAAGCTGCGGGTTGAGGGGATAAGTCTGGGCAACAAAAATTACCGAGAATAACAGAATTAGACCTAATATACTGAGATTAGACCATAAACCAATAGT
>CBDUCX010000213.1:0-9976 GCA_965365755.1 uncultured Pleurocapsa sp. | reverse complement strand
CTACAGCCAATTTCGATAATATCTTTGTTGTGGAGATCATATTTATCGACTAGGTGGTTAGCTAACTTGAGAGAGAATTTATTAAAAGTAGGAGAATAGCTTTGTTGGTCTTCATAGTTGGGTGCATAGGCCGACCACTTGGGATCAAATTCAATATTAGTAATAAAGCCACAGCGATCGCAAAATCCTAAAACCACATCCCCGCAAGGAAAGTTGACCGCCTCTGATTTACTCGACATCATCAGACAACTATGAACAGGAACATCACGTACTTCATAAAAAATAGACAGTTCATGATGACCACAATTGGGACATGAATGCTTAATCTTTTGGTTATCGACAACTGACTGACTATTAGTAGGAATTAAATTTTGTACCATGGTGGGTCACTCCTCAATCAAATTTGGGCTAAAAGGTGTTATCTTACTCGGACTCAGTTTCAGTATTTGTTTTTTATGGATAAATTTTAGTTAATTTTGGGTCTGATTAGCTACCTAACTAGACAATTCTGGGATCAGGTATAGGAACAATGAATTTACCGCCAGATGCTTGATATTCTTGCTGTTGCTGCATAATTTCTTCAGCAAAGTTCCAGGCCAGAATCAATACATAATCAGGCTGATCTTCCAACAGCTTAGTGGGGGGAAATATCGGTAAATGATTTACTCCCATGTAGCGACCATGTTTAAACGGATTTAAGTCTACAATATAGTCGAGTAAAGTCTTGTCAATCCCTAAATAGCTCAACATAGTGGTAGCTTTAGCCGCTGCACCGTAACCCGCCACTGTCTTGCCTTGCTGCTTTAAGTCCCACAAAATATCCATCAGGGAATCCTTAAAGGTGGTTACTTGATCGGCAAAATCCCGATAGTAGGAAATTTTATCCACCTGTGCCTCTTGCTCCGCTTTGAGCAAAGACTTGACCGAATCTTGCACTGCCTCGACTGGCTCGATATATAAGCGTAATGAACCACCGTGTATTTTAGTGCGCTCAATATTATTGAGGTATAAAGAGTGTCTGCGGAACAACTTATCTAGTGCTGTCACCGAATAATAACAAAGATGCTGATGATAAATAGTATCGAATTCGCAATGTTCAACTAAATCTACTAGGTAGGGAGCTTCAATGACCGCTACTCCTGTTTCTTTCAATAAAATAGCAATTCCTGACACAAACCCATTTAAGTCTGGGACATGAGCCAGAACATTATTTGCCAGAAAGACATCCGCCTGTTTACCTTCATCCCGCAATTTTTGTGCCAAATCTTTGCCGAAGAAAGTGCAGATAGAGTTAACTCCTTGTTTAATTGCCTCCTCCACAGGGCCCGAAGCGGGATCGATTCCCAATACAGGAATATCTTGCTCGACAAAATTTTTGAGCATGTAGCCATCATTACTAGCAGCCTCAATCACCAAACTGTTGCTGTCTAGATTTCTGGTCTTAATCAGATTCTTCGCACTATCACCAAAGTGTTTTAGTAAAGATGCTGATACAGATGAAAAATAGGGATAGTCTTGGCAAAATAAGATCTCTGGAGGAACTATTTCCGTAATTTGCACCAAACTACATTCAGGACAAAAAACCAAGTTTAGGGGTGCAGTATATTCAGGCAAGTCTAGCTGCTCTTTGGTCAAAAGATTATCAGCAAGAGGAGTATAACCGAAAGATATAATTTGATTTAGGTCTGAGTTACCGCAAGAGAGACAACTTGACTTATGGTCATTCATAATTAAAACCTTATGTTATGAAGCTTAGTGGTTATTACTGATTAGGGCAACCAATTGTGATTGCCCTACTGTGTGGTTACTTAAAGATCTAGTAATCAGCTTGCCGCTAGTAATTTCTGGAGCAAGCCATTCACTACTATAGAAGCTATGAAATGGTAGCTAACTTCTCTTTTTGCCAGCGCAGTTCACCGTCAAGTAGCTCATTGGCAATTAGGTACTTAATATGAGCAATTCTTTGATATTTATCACCTTCAAATTCATCTAAGGTCAAACCCACCTGCTGATAAACTCTGTATAAATCCGCAGCAGCTTTACGTGCATTCCATTGGGGTTGAAAATTGGGTAGAACCCGAGCAATTTTGCTACAGTCAACACGATAACAACGTTTATCAGGGCCAGCATCAGGAGCATATTCTATACGGCAGTTTGGCACCGTATCCTTGACAATTTCGGCTAGGTCACGAATCTGATAATTATCTTCATTGCGACCAACGTTAAAAGCCTCATTATGAATCGACTCTTGGGGTGCTTCTAAAACAGCAATAAAAGCTCTAGAAATATCTTCAATGTGAACAATCGGTCGCCAAGGAGTACCGTCGCTCTTGATATATACCAATCCTTTGGTAAATGCCCAAGCAACCAAATTATTTAATACTAAATCGAAGCGTAATCTTGGTGACACACCGTAGGCAGTAGCATTCCGTAAAAAGGTCGGACTAAAGTTATCGTCAGCTAGTTGACTAACATCCTGTTCTACTTGTACCTTAGAAACCCCGTAGGGAGTTACTGGATTAAAGTCAGACTGTTCGTCAAGCCAATCTTCACCACCCGCACCATAGTTACTACAGGAAGAGGAGAAAATAAAACGACTTACCCCAGCTTGTTTCGCCAGTTTAGCTAGCTTCACTGAGGCTCGATAGTTAATCTCTTCAGTCAATTTAGGGTTGAGATTACCTAAAGGATCGTTGGAAAGACCAGCTAAGTGTAAAATAGCTTCAAATCCCTCTACATCCTTAAGTTCAATATCTCTAATATCTTTCTTTAGCTCGGGAATTTCCACAATTCCGCTGCCAAAGGTACTTCTGGCATATAGGTCTGTATCTAAACCGACAACATCATACCCTTTGTCGATCAGCATTGGAACCATTATTGTTCCGATGTACCCCTTGTGACCAGTTACCAGTATTCTCATTCATATTCTCCCAAGTTTTCCAAGTTTTCCAAGGTGCGTTACCACTAGCCCATAAGGATTCTAAACGGCGTTTGTCTCGTAATGTATCCATACATTGCCAAAAACCATCGTGTTTATAAGCCATTAACTGACCATCTTTAGCTAGTCTTTCCAGTGGCGCTTTCTCCCATTGAGTGTCATCGCCATCGATGTAGTCAAAAATCCCTGGTTCTAAAACAAAAAAAGCACCATTGATCCAACCTTCTTTCGTCTGAGGTTTTTCAGAAAACTCAGATATTTTGTCGCCATCTAGATCTAAATGACCAAAACGCGCAGGAGGGCGAACGGCAGTGAGAGTGGCGAGTTTACCATGAGAACGGTGGAAAGCTAACAATTCATCTAAATTAACGTTAGAAACACCGTCACCCCAGGTCAGCATAAATGTTTCCTGACCAAGATAGGGAGCAAGACGCTTAATTCTGCCACCAGTGTTAGTCATCAATCCAGTATCAATTAGATCAACATTCCAATCTAGCTGATAACCACCATGAGTTTTAACATTCCCATTACGCAGATCTACGCTTAGGTTACTATTAAGAGCGCAATAATCAACCATATATTTCTTGATTACGGCACCTTTGTAACCCAAAGCCACCGTGAAGTCTTTGAACCCATACTGATAGTAGTGCATCATTATGTGCCAGAGAATCGGTTGTCCACCAATTTCTACCATCGGTTTGGGCTTGTTTTCTGTTTCCTCAGAGATTCGGGTTCCTAAACCACCTGCAAGAAAGGCTACTTTCATAATTTCCCCCTATGTTGAAGCCTGTGAGGCTTAGATTGCGTTAGGCAACTTGTTAATAAACTATGTAATTTTACTAAAAAAGTAAGTAAAGATTAGCTTTTTTAAGCTAACTTTATTGTAAATATACTGGGATTGTTTTGATTTGAAGTTTTAATGAAGCTGAGAAAAGGAAAATGTAAAGTATAGTGGCTCTCATTTAAATGAGTTATGGTCTTTATGCTCTGATTTCAGTTAGTGGTTAGTAGTTAGTTCAAAAGGCTGACATGGGGTTGAGCCAAGTAATGAGTTCACGTTGTAGACTTTGTAAATTGCGGGACATTCCTTGATTAAACCATTGACCGATCGCATCAATGGGGGTAAAAAAATCTCCCGTTTGCCACTGAAATTTCTGGTTCAAAGGGGTTAGGTGATTTCCTGTTAGAGTTTTTAGAGTTACCAGATCCCGAAAACGATCCTGTAAAATGCTGTTTAACTTAGCCGACTGATCTAAATCATCCTGGGTAAACTTAAGTAACAGATTACGACGCACGTTATATTGTTCGACAATTAGCTGTTCTGTTTCTCCAGGAGAAGGAGCAAACTCTATATTTAAAACAGGAGTAACATTAAACTGTTCCATAAAGGGAACTGCTTTACTTGCGGGATAATTATTATAAGAAATTAGGATATTGCCAGCTCTTTCTACGTCATATAAGCTGCCAATTAGCAAATGTAATTTACAACCCATACTATGTCCTACACCATAGATCGGTAGATAACCTGTCTTCAACTTGTTAGTTTTTTGTAGTCTTTCAACAACAGTTTCAAAATTGTTCAAAACTGCGCGGGCGATCGCAAAATGATCAAAAGTATTTAAAAAAGGAGTGGCGATAATTCCGTAACCTGCCTGGCTCAGTTGCTCCAAGATAGAGCGATAGGATACTTGAGGTGCAGTAGCTACAAATGCCCCACCCAAAAAATGAATAATTCCTTTGACTTCACGTCGAGGAAGATATACCCAATTACCAGAGATCTCTTGCCATTCCATATAGTTCAGATTTAGTAGTTCGTAGTTCGTAGTTCGTAGCCGCTATTTAGAGCCTTATGCCATATATATAAAGTTAGCAATAAAGTAATAGTAATATCTGTGAACCAAATTAGGTTAGTTTAATCTTTTTAATTTGCTTGAGTAATAATTAAATTGTCCCCCTTGTCTCCCTTGTCTCCCTTAATCCCCTCAATTCAAAATTGACAGACTACTACCTATGCCTGACCAAGATTTAATTCGCCTAACCCAAAGCCATCTCAATCTTTTGAGTCTTTGTCCTCCTAAGTTTCAGCAGGTATATGTAGACTGTCTTGGTTCTCTCCCTGCACCAGAACAACAAGATAGTATGCAGTGGGGGAGTCGGTTTCACTTGTTAATGCAACAGCGAGAACTAACTTTACCCATCGAATCTTTGTTGGCAACTGATTCAGAATTAGATAGTTCTTTCAAAGCCCTAGTTCAAGCTGCGCCAGAATTAGAATCTGACCCAAATATTTGGCGCGAGGCTGAACATTGCCGTACTCTCGGTATGGGGAACTTTTTGTTTACAGTTATCTACGATCTATTAATTGCTAAAACTAACCAGGCAACAATTTTTGACTGGAAAACCTATCGTGAACCTCCCCGCTCGAAAAAGTTAGCTACTAATTGGCAAACTCGTCTTTATCTTTATGTCTTAGTCGAAACTTCAGAATATCAACCAGAACAAGTCCAAATGACTTATTGGTTCGTTAAATCTGGCTCTCCTAAAAGCATGACTTTTAAATACACTCAACAAAAACATCAGCAAACCGAACAAGATTTGACAATGCTGCTAGCTAATTTAAATTCCTGGCTACAAAATTATCAGCAATCTCAAACAGACTTTCCTCATAAACTAGACTGCGAAAAAACTTGTCCCTATCATCAGATATTCTCGCAAGTAGACGAAGCGGCAAATCGTCATCAAGAATTGCTGAAAATAATTGACGAAATCGAAGAAATTCCGATTTAATCTTTGGTTAGTCAACAAGCTTTATGATTGTTTGCTATAAAAATGAATATATATGAATTATTTAATCTTAACTATTGCAGGTATAGCAATGAATCTAAATGACTTAACCCCAGAAATTAAAGCAAAAATTAAAGAAATTGCAGCCCAGCATGGAGCTTTGAACGTGCGGGTTTTAAACTTATGAGAAATGATCGAGAACGAATGCGAGATATCTAAGAAGCGATCGCGACAAAATCTGAGAGAACTAAACTTTTATAATTAAAGAAATTTTAGTTTCAAATTTAAGGCTAACTATGAATATCGCTCTTACCCCAGAACAACAAAACCTGATTCAAGCCAAACTCAAAACAGGTAAATATCAATCTAGCCAACAGATTATTGAAATTGCCCTACGTCTGTTTGATGAATACGAACAAGCTGAAAGTGAATGGAGTCAACAGGTTAGAGCCAAAATTCAAGCTGCTATAGACACCTCCGAACATACTGCTCCAGTAGATGGGGAAATTTTTATCAATGGTATTTTAGAGCGTTTTTCAGGAGAATAAATGGCTCGCTATTTAATCAACGTTCTTGCTACCCAAGACTTAAACGATATCGCTGATTACTTCGCTACCTACAATGTTAGAGCAGGAGAAAAATTCTTTAAATCCTTTAACCAAAAATGCAAACAATTAGTCTCCTTTCCGAATAGTGGTAAAAACTATGAAGAAATTTCCCCCAACCTCAAAGGTATTTCTCTAAGTGGATACATCATTTTTTATCGTACTATCGATGATGGAGTTGAAATTTTAAGGGTAATTAGTGGACGTAGGGATTTGCCCGCTATTTTTACCGACTTGTAGAGTAAATCGATTATATTCCCTGAAGATAACTATGCTTACCCTAGAAATGGCGATCAAGAAAATACGATGGTTGGTCAAGTTAACTAGAAGCACTGGTGTAGAAACGTAGAGCAAAGCGCCAGAAAAAGATTGAGAAAGTAAATAAGATACCAGCTAAAACAGCAGCACCAATACTCCAACTGATTTCACTGCGGTTAAGCATTGCCTGGGCGGGAACAGTAGTTAAGAAAGCTACAGGTACAACAAAGGTAAAAAAGAAACGGTAAACAGCAGGATATGCCACCATCGGATAGCGTCCTGCCTCTAGTAATCCTCGTAAAACCTCCGTTACGTTCTGGATTTTGACAAACCAAATACTAGTTGCACCCAAGATAAACCATAGGCTGTAGAGAATTACAATGCCAAAACCCAAGGGAATTAGACTAGCTAGATAGTTGTACCAGGTTAAACCCAAGTTATTCCCTGCATAGATAATTAAAATTACGCCAAAGAGTAAATCAGGTAAGCCCCAAGGAGAGATAGTTTTAGTAGAAAGCCAAAATTGACTACTTATCGGCTTCAGCAATACAAAGTCTAATGTTCCCAGTTTAACCTGTTTAACAATGCTGTTTAAGTTAGGTACTAAAAAAGTAGCGGAGAATCCTTGCAGTAGAGTAAACAAACCCAAAACAACTGTCGCTTCCTGCCAACTCCAGCCTTGAAAAGTATAGCCAGTGCGATAAAACAAAAATAGTCCAAACAGACTGCCGACCAAATTCGCCATACTGGTAATGGTAGCAATCAGAAAATTGAGGCGATATTCTAGTTCAGTTGCGATCGCCGTAGACCAAAAGAGTCTTAAAACTTTAAAATAACGTTGCATCAATAAAAATTTATTATTTCTAGGTTTATATGATAATCATTTCTGTTAAAGCCTGCTGTAAATCTTGGGTTAATTGAGCCACAGCCTGTTTTGCACCCTGACGATTTTGTCTGTAAACTGAAGCGCGATCGCTGACATTGATTGGTTCACCGATAGTTACGGTGGACTTGCGCCAACCCAAACGAGGACGACGGGGACTTTTTTCACCTTTGATTCTGGCGATCGCATCAAATAAAATCAAACTGGTTTCGGCAAATCTTTCAAAGCAAAATTTCTCCTGAATATAAGTACCAGACACTGCGACAAAACTTTCTGCCAAACGCATATGTAGCATCCGTAAATCTGCTTCTGTGGCGATCCAATCTGCTAAACCTCGTTTAAGAGGAGATAGATTTTTTAATTCATTTTTTTCTTGACGATAAATATATTTCCAACCAGCCTCCTCCAAACGACGACAGCGTTCAACAGTAGTTCCTGTATTCTTAAGATCAAAATATTCCTCTCCCACTTGCAAAGAGATATCTAATAATTGTTGCAGTCTAACGGTAAGATTTTCCTCTAGACTAATTGAATTCTGGGATAAGTCGTCTAAGTGACGATGATAAAAACAACTGTAAAACTGTTCCATCTCGGAAAGAAGATGCTCTGCCAGTTTCAATAAACGAGGATAATATAATTCTGCTGGTTGTTGGGAGTTGGCAATATCGATTGCTTCAGTAGTTAAACCACAATCAGCTTCCAACTGGCTTAACAGGCGATCGAGCTTTGACCACTGAGGATTAGGATAATGATACTGAATATTAATTGGTATTACCATCACTTGTTCGATATGCTGATATTTAGCCAAATCCTCTACACACCAGAAAGCCAATTGAGCCACACCAGGTTCGAGGGGACTAACAATTTCGCTATGACCATTAGTAGCACCTTCAGGAGCAACTACTAAAGGAAACTTACCATTAATCAATAATTCTCTTGTCCGCTTAATTGCCGGCCAGTCTAGAGCTTTACCTCGATGTATGGGAACACCTCCTATCTGGGCAAATAACCAACCCAGCCACTTACCAGCCCAGATTGTCATACCTCTGTCATACATAAAATGACTATGAATGGGAGATTGTAGAGCAATACCCTGTTGTCGGGCAATCTTAGGTATCCCACGGGATAAGAGATACAAACCACTAAGAGGATCGTCCACTTCGCAATGACGAAAGGCTAAAATCAGACGAATTTTACCGATTTGGAATTGATGGTAAAGCTTAACTAAAGTTTCTCCGTTGACTATCTCAATTTCCTTAATGCCCGCTGGTAGCCAGGGCTGTACACGAAACCTTTGTAAAATAGGTAAAGACCAATGAACTAGGCGAAGTATCAAAGGATTAAAAGCTGGAGGAATAAAATCTAGTTTTGATTGGGCGCGATGCATATTTTAATAGTTCGGAGTTAGTAGTGCGGAGTTCGTAGGGGCGCAAGGCCTTGCGCCCGTACATCGGAGTATGCCCTACAGGCACGCTGCGCGAACGGAGTTGGGAGTCTACAAATGTCTTTTGAGCCAATCATTGATATCTGCTAATACCTCTTGATAGTTGAGATCGTTGTGAAGTTCATGATAGCTATCAGGATACTCTTTTAGCTCTTTATCAGCTATAGTTGAGCGGGCAAAAAAAATTCGACTGCATTCAGGCAAAGTAACGCGATCTGCCCCTCCATGAAGCATTAATAGAGGAACTTGTATTTGGTCGGCATGGGCGTTAACCCAGTCAATAGTCTTGAGAAGTTCTGTTGCTAATCTGGCAGTACCTTGATGATGACGTAGAGGATCTTGAGTGTTGGCAACTACTACTTTGGGATCGCGAGAAGCCGTAGATATGTCTATTCCTGCATCTAAAGCAAAATGAGGCCAAACACGAGATAGAATCTTGCCCATAAATAATTTCCAGGGAGCAATGCCTAATCCCAAGGCTGGAGAAATTATAATCAATCCCTGTAATTGCTTTGATTCTCGTAAAGCATAGTCTAATGCAATTGTTCCGCCCATGCTTTGTCCAATAAGAAATAGAGGAAGTTTAGCTTCTTTAGTGGAGACTAACTTAAGAAAAGCGGTTAAATCTGCTCGATATTCTGCCCAGCTATTAATGTAACCTCTTTGACCAGGCGATCGCCCGTGTCCCCGCAAATCGAAACTATAAACAATGTAATTATTCTCAACCAGATATTCGACCATCCTGGTAAAAATACCACTATGGGCACCGTGTCCATGAGCTATAACTAATACTGCTTTTGCTAAGTCTTGAGGATGCCAACTCTGATAATATAATTCCAGTTCGTTTGCACCCTGAAAAGTTGACTCGCGATTTTGCTTTGGCATTTTTTCATCTGCATTTGTGGAAAGGAGACTCGACAGCACATGCCGACGAGACAAAGGACTTGTCCGCATGTAATTTCCACACCTCTAATTTAGGTTTTTTACGGTTGATGTAGTAGAATGTGAGGCATGACCGAACGTGCCTATCGCTATCGATTTTACCCAACTGGTTCGCAAGAAAA
>CBDUCX010000212.1:0-9987 GCA_965365755.1 uncultured Pleurocapsa sp. | reverse complement strand
TTCATCAAATTTATAATTACTTGCTCGGTGCAAAATTCTTGACCACTTTTGGCGGTCTTGACAGACAGACAAATCAACAGTGCCTTGAACTATATATGTTTTAGTAGAGTTAATTAGCCGTTTAGCTTTTGTAGTGTCTTCAACGTCCCCTAAAAGCAAAATTTTGCGCTTGAAACAAGTAAACCTGTTTTTGATGCTTTTGATAACCGTGCCTAACAATATTCTCTGGCTACTAACCAAGACTAAAGTCAATCCCCAATCCAAGATAAAGACGGAACGAGATACCCATAATCCTGGCTGTAGTAAAAAGATAGTCAATAGTACAGTAACTTGAGCTAGACAAATAGCTTTAAATAGATTTAAGTAGCTACGATTTCTGACCTCAGTGCCATAAATTCCTGAAGACATCATGATACACAAGTTTATGGGAATAATCAACCAGAGAAAACTCAGTTCTTCTTGATTTGGCTGCAAAATAAGATAGCGATCAACCGAAGTACCAATTTTTTGCGCTATTATCCAGGCTAGAGCGATCGCTATGCTATCAAAGCAAGCAACAATGATGATTTGCAAGCAGGAGAAGGCTTTCCCGCTGTTAATTTTTACAATTGTTGGATTGCGAATATCCATATTTAATAATTAATTAATTAATTGCTGATACGCTGATACACTTTGGAACCGAGAATTGTTGTAGAGTTGTTTTGTTTTCTATTATTATGATCAAACTATGAACAAAAATTTATTTGATGTGAGCCACTTTAATGTTATCAATGCTACCGACTACCTCAGTAACCACTTACGATATTAGATAAATAGTACAAGAATAGACTGACAACTTAGTAGCAAATATTACTTAAATTATATTTAATCCGATAAAAATAGAATAACTTCAGATTTAAACCATACTATAGCACTATAATCAATTATGATTGTCTTCGATTATGCTAAATAAAATTATAGACAAAAGGCTGGCTGTTACTAACTCCTTGGGTATTGAAATTGACCGCATTTTAATTTTTGTTGAGACAATAGCAGAAGTAGAGGCTTTTCGAAAATCAAATTGGTACTATTTTGAAGTTAGCAAGCGAAATTTAGAGCAAGGGACTGTATCCAATATCTTTTTCTTGAAAGATATTGTTTTAGAGCTAATTAGACTAGAAGATCAAGAGTTAGCCACCAGATATGCAGCACAAACCAATATGGATATTGTCGCACGTACTCGGTGGCGGAGTAATCAAGCTATTCCCTTCGGGTTTATTTTGCGTTATGCAACCGATCAGCAACCTGAATCAAGACGTCGCGGTCACAATGACCAGCAACCAGAGCGAATTCTCGGTAATAGCCAAGCATACTCGCAAGTTAATTTCTCCAGTAAAAATTTGCAAGAATTAAAAGAACCTGTTTGCTATATCGTGCCCCAATCGCTTACCTGCCAAAATTTGCTGGACAATATATCTGCGATTAAACAAAGACTACTCTTTCATCAGTCAGGAACAAGTAAACTAACAAATATCAAAATTACACTTAATACCTCCAAACCTTTAACTAATACTATTTCTTTAATTTCTAGCTTAAACTTAATCAATATTAAGCAAGGAAATTACCCTAAACTAGAGTTGGAGTTTGATAATGGTTGCCAGGGGAAATTTCTAGCTACATTTCCGACAATACCAATAATAATCTCTTACTGATGGCCTCCAGCATTGGAATTACCAGCCGAAATACTTGAATTATATTTGATTCTAATCTACATAAATATCAAAAAGATAAGTAATTTTACTCTGGTTTTTCTGTTGTCAGTGAATATAAGCTTATATTAAGCGTAGTTACATTTTTTTAAGTTTACCAAATATGGCATAAATTTTTTTCTCCAATAACGTGACACACTATCAGTTTTTGAAGAACGGCAAATTTTGCTTTAAGCAGAAGAGCTTCACTTTAGAGTCCGCTTGAATTACGAATTTTAGTTAGCTAAGTTAAGTGTTTAATAAGTGTTTAATAAGTTGAATTAATCCATTTTATAGTCACATATAACTCAATTATACATACCATATAATGAAAAAATGAAAAATAAGATAAAAGATCGTCAAATTGACCACAGCTTTGATTATGATATTTTGGAATCTGAGCAACGTTTAGTCGTAAAGCAACGAACGGAAGAAATTAAAGAACGTCTAAAACGCTCCGCTCAAGATATTTGGGAAATAGGTCAAAAGCTATTTGAAGTGCGTTCTCAGCTCGCTTATGGTCAGTTTGAGAGCTGGTTAACCACAGAATTTGGCTGGAGTCGGCGTACAGCCTATAATTTCGTGAGAGTTTACGAGGCTTTTCCCGAACGTGCAACAGTTGCACAAGTCAGCATAGCAGCATCTGCTCTCTATCAATTATCTTCTCCGTCTACTCCCCAAAAAGTGCGCGAAGATTTTATCCAAAGAGCAAAAGATGGAGAGAAGATAACTCGACAAGACATTCGTTCAGCTTCCAAGCAGCAAAAACCACCACCTCTCGATACTGCGATAGAATCAGCAGTAGTAACTCAGGCAAAGCAGCAAATTGTCTCTGTTATTCCTCAATCTATAGATTTCGTTGAACCACCAGTGGAAGCTAAACCGCCTCAGAAGGAAAGTGAGGTGATTGAGGATTCAGTAAATTCTAAAATTCAGACTGAAGGATGGTATAGCCTAGAAGGCAAACACTTCTTATTTTACGGCGATACTGCTACCGCACAATTTTATCAAGCAATACCACAAGTTGCCCTAACTATAGCAATCACTTCCAACGATTGGGATCATGACTGGTTAATTGATCAATCGGATAATTTAGTGGTGCTCAAAGAGTCGTTTTTTTTACCAAAGTCGATTTCTAGCTTGATTTCTCTACTTTCTAAGCCAGGAGATATAGTGCTTTTTCCCTGGTTGCCAGACCAAAATATAATTGAGCTTACTCATAAGCTGGAGAGGGTAATTGTCGCTGGAGATTCCATGATTGAACGCTGTCGAAAAGCGATCGCTAAATCTAAATTAACAGTAGAGCTAATCTCTGTGCCTAAAAGAATCTGAAATCTTATTAAAACTTATTTATTCTGCGGAATTTATCTTAAAAAATCTCCAACCAATCAAACTGGCTAACCATTGGAGCGTAAATAATAATAAAAATCGGGGATTGTTGTAGGAATAGCGTTTCCATAGCCGTTTCGGTTCCATTGTTAACCTAAACAGCCACTCCAGACCAACTTTCTGCATCCAGTTTGGGGCTTGTTGAACACGACCAGAAAAAAAATCAAAAGCAGCACCAACACCAAGCATAACCGCTGGAATACGTTCTTTGTGGTCTGCCATCCATAATTCCTGTCTTGGGCAACCGATTCCTGCGAAGAGAATTCTGGCACCTGATTCAGCTAGTTGTTGAGTGTAAAACTCATCCTCGTCAAGTGTTAGGGGACGAAAGGGTGGTGAAATTTGGCAGACAATTTGGATACTGGGAAACTTTTTACGCAAAAATATTACCAATGATGCTAGGCTTTCTGGTGTCCCGCCGTAAAATGCGACTTTTATGCCTGCCAGTGCGGCTGCCTTACAGACATTGAGGGTTAGATTTGGACCATAAACCCGAGAAGATTTCTTGATCCCAAGAGCACTCAATGCCCACACCAGAGGCATTCCGTCAGGGGTTACTAAAGCAGCGTTATTAACTACGCGAGCAAATTCTCGCTTGTCGTAAGCCGTCATAGCCATATGAACGTTAGCAGCACAAATGTAGCAACTTTCTCCAACTTGCGCCCAGTGCAAAATCTTTTGAGTTGCGTCTTTGTAATTGGTTGCATCTACACGCATGCCTAGAATATAACGGTGTAGAAGAAAATTACTTTGATTATTCATAAGTTTACTTTTCTTTAAAAGCTAAGAGCTACAAACAGCAGTAATTTCTAAGTTACTAGTTAAGTCAGCAACGCCGAGGATTTTGGTAGATTTCAGGTTTAGGAAGAATACTTCAGGGTAAAGTAACAGCATTGGCAGTAGTAGACTGGGGTAAAAATGTTTCAGAATTTGAACTCTCTAGCATTTCCTGATAAAAAGTAAATGCTTGTTGAGCCGAGCGTTCCCAATTAAATTTGGCTTTAACAATCTGATTAGCATTGCTGCCCATTACTGCCAATTTCTGTTGATCTTCAGTTATTTGCTCAAAAGCCTCCTTTATAGCTTGAGGATTTCCTGAATCTACCAAAACACCACAACTTTGATCGACTTGATAGGGAATTCCTCCGACCTTAGTGGAAATAATTGGAAGACCCGAAGCCATTGCTTCTAAAATTACTAAAGGCAAGGTGTCTGATAAGGTAGGATACACAAACAAATCAGCATATTGAAAAAGAGCAATAATATCTTCGTCTGATACCCAGCCCGTAAAAATTATTTGCTGATGTTGGCTGTGTTTTGCCGACAATCTATCATAGTCGATTCCATCTCTTTTCTGACCGCAGACAATTAAGATAAAAGGCTTTTGGATTTGGCTAAATGCTTCCAGAAGAACGTCGATTCCTTTATTTTTGGTATGATTGCCCAAAAATATGCCTACAGGAACCCTTTTGTCCGATAATTTTGGCAAGTTTAATCGATTGCAAATAGATTCAATTTGTTGTGGGGAACTTTTGTTGTGAAATACTTCGTTTACACCGTTAGTAACCAACCGAATCCTTTGATCTTCGATGCCTAGATTGTTAAGCAGAGAATAGTCTAAAGGGGAAGTAGCAAATATTCTTTCTGCGTGTTTTATTGTGTAAGCAAAAGGCTTTTCGATCAAAAATTTCCAAGCTAGCTTCTCATGGAGATACTTTAGTGAATAGGCAGTTCCGCCAGAGGCAATTTCAAAAAAGCCATGAGCTGAAATCACGTAGGGAATTCCTTGATTTAGACAGGCTTGAGCGACACGTTTTGCTTCCAAGGTTGGAACAACATTGTGTATATGAACAAGATCATAGTCTCCATGACAGATAAGAGATGGAATATCCCCTCGGTAGAATAGGGTACGAAATTTATTCGGTAAAAATCCTTTGGTGAAAGATAGGATATTAGACGATTTTCTGGTCAGTAATTTTGCTTTGCCAATGTTACTAGTTGCTTCCTCAAGGGAAAGGATGGCAATATCTACATCACAATAATTTGCCAGTGAAGCACTCAATTTTTTGCCTGCGTTGGCGGCACCACTAGCGCTTAAGTGAGGTGGTATGATTATGGCTGCCAAGATTTTCATAGGCTGTATTCCTCCTGATAGATAACTTAGAAAAGACTAAAATTTGGCTTGCCATTGCTCAAAGTAATAGCCTTGAAAACCCTTCAAAAGATAACGTTTTCCTCTTGCCAGCAACTCCAATAATGTGCGGGCAATCAATTCGCTTTGGGGTGGAACCTGTTGCAAAAAACGATCATGGCGCAACAACGCCCTATTTTTTTCTTCCAGTTGTTCTTTAGTGGAAATACTAGATTTATTATGTTCATGCCATCTGAAGTTTGCCAGATAGGAATCAATATGAATAAATTTATATTTTTTATAAGCCAATCTTAGAAAAAATTCATAATCCATAGAATATTTAAGGGAGGTATCGAGAAAGTTATCTTCTTGAAAGATTTTTCGCTTAAAAAATGTAGAAGTACTTGGGATATATAGTACGTGGAGATATTTGAGAATAAAAAGATCGAAGTCGAGTTCTCTTCTTGATTGAATTATTTTTCCCTGTTCATCTATCCAATAATAGTCTCCATAAGCAATATCAGTCTCAGGATGACTAGTGAACGAGCTGATGACATCATCAAAGCATCCTGGCAAATATTGGTCATCTGCATTAAGCCAACCAATTATCTCACCTGTTGCCATACGAAATCCTTGGTTGAGCGCATCGCTTTGACCTTGGTCGGGTTGAGACTTCCAAACTAAATGGGGATATTTCTCTAGAATTGCAATTGTTTGATCAGTAGAACAGTTATCCAGAATAATGTGTTCAAAGTTAGGATACCCTTGTTCAAGCACACTGGTAATAGCCTGCTCGATAAATTGACCCTGATTATAGGATGGGGTCACGATTGAAATCTTCGGATGTATTTTATTCATCGTAATTTAAGCTTTAGTATCCTCTGAAATCACTTTGGATTGCAGGCAAATTTAACTATAAAATATACAAGAAATCTTAGTAATAAGCTTTAGCAGAATCTCTTGAACAGCTAATAGCCAGCTTCACATCTGCTTTGGGCAGCGGAGGAAAATGAAATTTAGGTAAAATTTGAAGTTATGGAGTAAGTATATACTCAAGTATTTGATTTTTACAATAGACTTGTTGCGAATTAACTAAAAAAATGGACAAAACCTTTGCCAATCAAGGTTTTCACTACTTAACTTAACTTTAAATGCTTTTGTTAACCACAATTGCCCTTTTTTGCACAATGCCGCATTTTATTATTTCATTGTATCTCTTCCATTTCAAGCCAATCAGCGAGTGTCTTTGCTAAGTTTTCGCTTGAATGCTGATTGGCAAAAGCACGTGCTTTTTCAGCATTAAATAAGTGTTTCGGCTCACTGCTTAAGACTTTTTCAATGGCACGGGTCAAACTTTGGGAAGACTTTGTATCGACGCTTAAACCCAAGCTATTTCTTAATACCAACTCTCCAATTAAGCCGTAATCAGAGGCAAGAACAGGAATTCCAGCAATCCCGGCGCGAATTAAACTGGCACTCATGCCCATGTGTTGTTGATAGGTGATTAGTGCGACATCAGACAACTCGTAGTACTCCTGAAAAATAGAGTCCAATATATATTTGTCTTGCAAAATAACCTGGACATTGCTACTAGACTTCAATTTCTGAATTTGAGTTAATACTTCATTGGCAATTGACTCATTCAATTTACCAACTAGTAGCAGACACAACTTGTTTTGAATATCAGGAGCAAGATTTTCAATTGCTGCTAACAACTGTTGTGGTCCTTTTCGATGATCTAGTGAACCTACTAGGGACAACACAGTACGCCCCCTTTCAATACCAAGTTCAGAACGTAATTCTTCGATGTGACCTGGTGGTGTCTTATGCCGAGCAAAATAGTCAGGAATTCGTCTGATTTGTGCGTGGGTGTTAAAGTTTTGTAAAATATACTCAACTACAATTGGGTCGAGACAAAATAAAACTTCAAGTTGTTTGATCTTAAGCATTTGCTTAAGTAATATTTTTTTGCGAAATGCTTTTAACTTTTCCCATATGTCAGGTCTATAATTGGCAAATTGCGAGTAATGAAACGTTGGTCGAAAATAAATGCACGAAAATGGACAGGGAGAACTTTGCCCAAGAATTATCGGTAGTTGGAAATAATCAGAGTACATTAACAGAGCGCGATCCGCATTCAATTTACGTGCGTAATCACAGAAAAGTTTCCAACCATATCGTTCAGGGAGAAATAAATTAGATTGAAGACGTTGATCTTCCTCATCCGATATAGAGTGAATGCGAATGGATTTTTTGTTTAGGTTGTTGACGCTTTCAACGACATCAGCATGAAGTTTGAAGAATTGCGGAGTCACAACAAAGTCGATATCGGCAGGTAATGAGTGATTTACCCATTGTTCTGCGAAGTTCCGAATATAGCTGGGGTGATGCCCTCCAGTTTGAAGCTCAAACGCCATCACTCGCTGCCGTTTAGTCGTGCTGGCTGATTCTTTTACAGCTTCAGTATTTGTAGATAAATGAGTCATGTTATCGAATTGAACTGTTGATAGAATAGTATGGAAGCGAAACAGCTTGTATCATAAAGATTGAAGAAGATGTAGAGAAAGGAACTCAGAGGAAATTAATTAAGAGAAATCGTGTTCCTATAATACTCTTCAAACCCTGATCACTCTGTTAACGAAGCGATCGCCTGAAATCTTCCCTCTGTTTCCTGTTCAACTACTAAAAGCTATGCACAGAGAATAATTAACTACATTTAATTTGTTAAGCCAACCAATTTTTAAATGAGCGAACAGTGAGTTCGAGGCTTGACAAGGTTAAGCTAACGAATCTGAAGTTCAAAATAAATTAAATATTTAATTATTATATAATATAGTAAAACATATTTTTTAATTTGAACTAATTTCAATTTTTATGATATCCTTATTATTTAAATTTTAATAATTAATAGCGGCACAAGTTTAAAATCAGGGTCACACTTTGATGGAAAATTACCGACAGCAAGTAAATCAAGTAAATATTAAAGGAAAAATCAGCAGAACGCAAAAAGACGTATCACTATATAATCTAGTTCTAATCAGTTCTATTTTGTAACTCTACTCTTCACAAACAGTTGTGTCGATATGCATTATTGATTTATGACTAAGTGATATGCAGCTTGTTGTTGTTTGAATTATCTTTTTGAAACTAGCGAGTTAATTTATGAAATCTGTTTTAGTTATTGGTGTAGCTGGCTTCATTGGTCGCTACGTTGCTCGTTATTTTTCAGAGCAAGGGTGGTCTGTTATCGGTATAGATAATTCTCCTCCCGAAAATGCTCCCCTAGCTAACCTTTCAAAGTATTATCGTCTCCAACTTCCTAATGCTGAATTAGCAAATGTCTTGAAAGAAAAATCTCCTGATCTCTGCATACATTCTGCTGGTCGAGCTTCTGTTGGTCAATCAATTACAGATCCTAGTGCAGACTTTCATAGCGGGACAGTACTGACCTTTGAAATTCTCAATTCTTTACGTTTATATACCCCTGATTGCCGATTTATTTTTCTTTCAAGTGCTGCTGTCTATGGTAATCCCGAGTCACTCCCGATTAGAGAGACTCAGTCCCTTGCCCCTATATCGCCTTATGGTTTTCACAAAAGGCAATCTGAACAGTTGTGTTTAGAGTTTACTAAGGTCTATAACTTAAAGACCGCAATCGTCAGGATTTTTTCAGCTTATGGGCCAGGGTTACGTCGTCAAGTACTTTGGGATATCTGTCGAAAAGCTATCACCCAAGATAGTTTACAGTTACAAGGAACGGGAGAAGAAAGTCGTGATTTCATTCATGCCTTGGATATTGCCAGGGCATTATTAGTGGTAGCTCAAGCGGCTCCGATGGAGGCAAATATATACAATCTAGGTAGTGGCAGAGAAGTAGCGATCGCACAATTAGCTAATTTGATTTTAACAGCATTAGAGTATGATCATTCCCCTGTGTTTGATGGTATTGTTCCTAGTGGCACTCCCTACAACTGGCAAGCTGATATCTCAAAATTAAAAGCTCTGGGGTTTGCTCCTTCAGTATCTCTGGAAAAAGGAGTTAAAACTTTTGCTAATTGGTGTCGAGCAGAATTAGTGGGGGTGTAATCAAGGTCTAAAAATCGCCTTTATGGGTGTTTTGTATTACTCGTAACAGTTTTTTTAGCAACATAAGACTATATCTATCCTAGATGTAAAGCATGTAAATATAAATAAACTGAGTTGCTGAGAAATAATAGCTAAAGCATGAGACTTGGATAAGTTCAAAATGCTTTTCCTGTAAATATACAGTTAAGAATAAGTATTTATAATAATATTAGCGACCAGATCATCATGTGGAAAAAACTATTATCTAATGACCGTAAAAAGTCTCCTATATTTTTATTAGGAACACATAGAAGTGGCACTACTCTTTTGCAGAGAATTATTAATAGCTCAGAAGATACCTTAATTTGGGGTGAACATGGAGGTTTTTTAAGCCAGGTTGCCGAAGCCTATTTGTTAAATTTTGAAGATAAAACAATACTTCACAATATTCCACAGCAAAACAAACCGTTCGATACTCCTCAAGCTAAAATCAAAAAACTAAAAAATTCAAAATTATGGCCAGCATGGTGTAACTGGTACAGTCAAAAAGAAGTACAAAATATTTTTCGCTCCTTTATAGAAAATTTTTTTAATCCCTCTAATGGCCAAAAGAACATATCTTGGGGATTTAAAGAAATTAAATATGGTCAAGGTTGTCGAACTTTAGAAATGCTG
>CBDUCX010000211.1:0-9996 GCA_965365755.1 uncultured Pleurocapsa sp. | reverse complement strand
TGGTTATGCTGCTAGATGGCTTTATCGATTACTCATGAGAAACTGCCTTAACAATAAACAGTGAAACTAATACCAATATTCTGACCACCAACACCATCCCGCTTCCTTCTCACAATCCCAATCCTCAGCTAATCGCGTTGCTGATAAAGCTCATCCAAACTGTGATAGCGCATCTTCCGCGACTTAATCTGATATTCAGCGACCCCACCATTAGTTAGCATTTTGGCGATCGCCTTTTCAATCGCTTCCAACTCAATCTCATCCGCAGTTTTAACCTGATCACTCATCCTAAAAAAACCCTTTGATAACTTGAACTAGAAGCGCGATCGCGCAATCGTTCCCCATCCAGTTTTTCCCCTGCTACCTTCTCATAGGGCAAACCCAGAGTAGCATTCCAAAATACCTGTAACTGCTGGGGGTCATGACGTGCCACCTACTAATGAAGTGCTATATCCGACCATCACACCCAAGGAGTCGCTAGAATTATCGTAAGTTAAGCCAAGTAAATAGCTGCTTGGTGTGAGATAAATAGTCTTATGAGTGAAAAATTACGTATTTGTATTGTTGGGGGCGGTTTTGGTGGTCTATATACTGCTCTGCGTCTGAGTGAGCTTCCTTGGGCGGAGGAAGATAAACCAGAGATTACTCTGATCGATAAAAGCGATCGCTTTCTGTTTTCCCCTCTTTTATATGAATTAGTTACAGAAGAGATGCAGAGTTGGGAAATTGCCCCACCCTTTGCTGAACTATTGAGCAATACGGGAGTGATTTTTCATCAGGGTAGCGTTACTGGTATTGATATCGAAGCGAAACAAATCACCCTCGAAGATGATAAAACTATAAACTACGATAAACTGGTTCTTGCCACTGGGGGAAAAACTCCTGTAGACATAGTACCTGGGGCAAAAGAATACGCTCTACCATTTCGTTCCCTTAACGATGCTTATCGTTTACAAGAGGAATTAAGATTACTGGAAGAGGCTAATCCTGATAAGATTCGGATTGCCGTAGTTGGAGGTGGCTATAGTGGAGTGGAATTGGCTTGTAAACTGGCTGATCGTCTAGGAGAAAAAGGTCGCATTCGTATCATAGATCGAGGAACAGAGATTCTGAAGGATAGCTCTGAGTTTAATCGCGAAACCGCCATTAAAGCTTTAGAAAAGAATCAAATTTGGCAGGATTTAGAAACTGAAGTTGAGCGAGTCGAATCTGATAGCATTAGTTTAATTTATAAAGGACAAATCGATACAATTCCTGTAGATTTAGTTTTATGGACGGTGGGTAATCAAATTTCGGAGTTAATCAACAAGCTTCCTCTGCCACAAAATAATCAAGGACTATTAGAAATTGAGCCAACTCTGCTGGTAAAGGGTAGAGACGATATTTTTGCCTTGGGAGATGCTGCCAATAATTACGATAGTGACGGAAATCCTCTTCCTGCAACAGCTCAGGTAGCTTTCCAGCAGTCTGACTATTGCGCTTGGAATATCTGGGCATTAGCCACCAATCGTCCGTTATTATCCTTCCGTTATCAGCCTTTGGGGGAAATGATGACTTTGGGTACAGACAACGCCACCATTAATGGTTTAGGTCTAAAATTGGATGGTTCGATGGCTTATATTGCCCGTCGCTTAATCTATCTCTATCGTTTGCCAACTTTAAAACATCAGTTGACTGTAGGGTTAAATTGGATTACTCAGCCATTAGTTGAATTGTTGTCTTCTTAGTGACTAAGAAATCATCTGAATGTCCAATATTAAATTTATCCCACCGCAGCAAAATCTTCTGTTAACTCGTTTAATTCAGAGCATATTTTATGTGGTGGCTTACTTTGCCTATAACATTAGATTAGTCATTGAAGAAGAAGATGTCGTCAAGTTAAAAGCGATCGCCGATCAGCGAGTAGTCTATTTACCGAATCATTCTAATTTGGATGATGGTCTAGCGGTATTTCTGTTATCAGCACGTATCGGACAACTATTTCACTACGTTGTGGCTATAGAGGCTTTTCAGGGCTTGGTTGGTAAGTTATTGCAGAAGGTAGGGGCTTATTCTATTAGACGGGGAGTGGGCGATCGCCAAAGTATTAGGCAAACTCTCAAACTACTTCAGCAACCCCATTGTAAACTAGTGATTTTTCCTGAAGGTGGTTGTTCCTATCAAAATGATACCGTGATGACTTTTCGCCCTGGTGCAGTAGAGTTGTCATTTAAGGCGCTGGAAAAGTTAGTTAAGCAAGAAAATACTGTTCCCGATTTTTATTTAGTTCCTGTCAGTCTCAAGTATTGTTATCCTGATGCGACTGATAATGAAATCGAGCAAGCACTGAGTCGCCTAGAAGTTGCTTTGTCCCTTGAGCCAGAACAAAATGATTTTTATACACGTCTGAGAACTATAGGGGGTCAGATCTTAACTAATTTAGAAACTGAGTATCATCTTATTCCGCTTGAATCAAAGATCGAACTAAATGATTGGAATCCGCGCATTAATAACTTAAAGCAACGTATGCTTGATTACTGCGAAGATCAATTGGATATAACTCCCTCAGAGCAAATTCCGCACCGCGAGCGAGTCTACAAAATTCAATTAATCTTACGTTCTACACCTGATACAAATCGATCATCAACAGTAGATCGAGAACATCTTTATTTGACTACTGTTCGCTTACTTAACTTTGATGCCATTTACGACGGTTATGTTGCCGAAAGTCCTACGACTGAAAGGTTTTTTGCCACTATTGATCGTTTAGAAAGGGAAGTATTTCAAATTGATCGACCCAAATTCAAAGGACAGCGACAGGTGATAGTCAAGATTGGCACACCGATTAATCTTAAAGAATACTGGCAAAAATATCAAAGCGATCGCTCAACTACCTCCTCGGAAAATAAGTCTTCCCATAACCAATTATCTCCCCGCCAACAAATAATTAATGATTTAACTGAATCATTACAGCAGTTAGTGCAAACTAATCTTAATTGAACAGATAATTGAACGAACTATTAACCTTGTTTTAGAGGGCGCGTGGCTGTGGATTTCCGCAGCCTTTATGTCCCCTGGAGAAATACCTCAATTTATTGAAATTGAAAGAGGATATCAATCTTCATGATCTTCATAAGGATCTCCTAGTTCAGCAGATGGAGGGCCAAAAGCTGTATAAATTGAATATCCAGTGATAGCGACTAAGATAGCGCCAATACTGATGCTAAGAACTATTGCGGGTTCCATAAGTAAATATAAATTATGATGACTCTTACTCTATAATATTACAGAAGATTACGAAAAAATCGATATTACATCTCTATTGGACTTATGTCACAACAAACTCGTTTGGGAAATATTCTCAAGCCACTAAACTCTGAGTACGGTAAAGTTGCTCCTGGTTGGGGAACTACTGTATTGATGGGAGTATTTATGGCTCTATTTCTTGTTTTCCTGTTGATTATTTTGCAACTTTATAATTCTTCCCTAATTCTTGAGGGGATTGATGTGGACTGGAGAACTTTAAGTCGTTAGACACCCCGCCACAAGTTTATTAACTATTAAATCAGCTCATTGGGTAGTTTGATCTCCACTTAAACCGAGATCAGACTACTATTTATTTAAACTATAAAATTTACAGGAAATTAAAACAATGAACATTTTTGGCATAGGTCTACCAGAAATGGCTTTAATTACTATTGTGGCATTATTAGTATTTGGGCCCAAAAAACTGCCTGAAATTGGTCGTAGCGTTGCCAAAACCCTCCGCAGTTTCCAAGATGCTTCCAAAGAATTTGAAAATGAATTTAAAAAAGAAGCAGCAAGTATTGAAAAGTCGATCAGCATGAATGCCAAGCTAGAAGCTGCTAGTGAACCAAAGCAGTCTGAATTAAAGGAGCCTTCTACTACAGAGTCAGAAAATATTAGCTAATTTATATTAGCCCAATCTCTCAATTGTTTTGATTGTTAACTGTTAATTACTCTTCGGACGACGTGGAGAAGAACTCTTTCTTGGAACATTAACATTATTATTCTTACCATTATACTGCTGGGAAATTAGACCCTTTAATAAATAAAGCAAATGTCCTTCCAACTGAGGGGGAAGCTTGATCGACATATCTTCCCCTTTAAGATTGATATCTCTTTGAGGAAAGGGAATGTCGATTTGTTGTTCAGCAAAAATTTCTGCGATCCGAAAATAAAGATCACTTTTTATAGGTGCTTGGCGACTGGGATCTGAGGTCCAAATCAATAATTCAAAATCGAGGGAACTATCACCAAAGGCGATAAAGAATACTTGAGGAGGGGGATTATGCAGAACCTCTATATGTTCGGCTGCTGCTTGTAATAAAGCTGACTTAACTTTTTTGACATCAGAACCATATGCTACCCCCACAGGTAAATGGATGCGGCTAACACTTCGGCGATGATTCCAGTTAATTACCTCTTCATTTAAGAAGCGGGAGTTAGGCACAATAATGGAAATGCGGTCTAGGGTTTTTATGACAACACTGCGAGTTCTAACTTCTTCGACTACCCCCAAATGCTCTCCTACCTGAATAAAGTCTCCTACCTGAATTGAGCGCTCGAATAACAAGACAATACCGCTGGCAAAGTTGCGAGCAATGTCCTGAAACCCGAAACCAATACCTACACCCAACGCACTACCAATTAGAGCTAAGGAACTAAGATTTAGACCGTAAGCTTGGAGCAAAATTACCGTAAACAGGGAGATCAAACCATATTTAGTAATGATCGAGATAATTTCCTGGGAACCTCTCGTCATTCTGGTAACTTGCAGCACTTTAGTGCGTAATAGGTCAGTGATGTAACCGCTGAGAATAATTGCAACGATAAATAGGCCAATTAAAAACAACAGGCTAATAATTGAAAATTCATTACCTCCTAAGTTAAATAGGGATTTATTAAAAGTATTAACTAGGATGCTGAAGAGAAAATATAGCCAGTGTCGAGTAGCAGGAAAGAGACGGCAAATTACGAAAATCGTGGTCGTCCAGAGAATAAACTGGGCAAAACCTAACTTAAGACGAAACAGAGTAGTTAGGTTAGAAGGTTGAGAACTAGTGTTACTGGGTAACCAGGGAATAACCCTTTGGATTGCTCGTCTGAGGGGATAAGTCTGTAGTTGAGTTAAAAGTCTGGTAAGGAATACAGCTAATAGCAATAAACCAAAGGTAATAATTACCTGTCGTTGAATATAGGTAGAACTCCGCTCTTTCTTCGCTAGTGCGATCGCTTTTTCTATTTTTTGTTTCAAGTCAACAGCAGTTTCACGATTAGACTTTCTGCCGATGGTATCTTCTTTGGTAACAGTAAATAAATAGCGTCGTCGGTCGTCTTGCAAGTTAAAATTAGAGTCTTCTTCTGGCTCTTGCTCAGGGGGTTTGGCATAAACTAGATACAGGACGGGAAGCCCTCCTTGTTCCTCAATGATCACCTCGGGACGACTATCCTCTCGAATTGCTTGCAGTAATTCTGAGCGAATTAATGATACCCTCTCTCCTGCCGATGTACCGCCAATTTTGCTGACTGAAAATATCTCTCTCCCGTCAATTACCACAGGGGCTTTAGGAACAGCGGGATCGCTATAAATCTGGAGATCCTCGAACTGGATATTATATGAAAAGGGATTGTAATTTGCTTGGGTCAGCCCTGAGCTAGTATTAAAAACTAAGACTATTACAGCAGTAACCATGGTCAAAACCATAGTCAAGAATTTTTTAAGCCACATTGATCGGTAATTTTCCTACTTGTGATCATGATTTTTCAACAGAACTTTGGTCTTGGTCGTCGTAATGAAACCTGCTTCCTGCCCACTGTAGCTTTTCCCTCAAAGTTTGATAAAAAGAATAACTCTCCCGCAGAATAATAAAGTGAGCCTGACAATTGGCCATTTTAATTACTACTTTTTGACCAGGCCAAATAGTTGTGCCTAACGAACCATCTGTCCATAGTTTAGTATTTACTTCATGATCTTTGATGGGATGGACGCTAACAATGCTGCCAGGGGGCAACACCAAGGGACGACCAGAGAGACTTAAAGGACAGATTGGTGTAACTGCGATCGCCCACATTCCAGGATGTAAGATCGGGCCATTGGCGGAAACTGTATAGCCAGTAGATCCGGTGGGAGTGGAGACGAGCAATCCATCGCCACTGTACTGATCTACTACTTGTCCGTCTGCTTCCAATTCTAAAATTGAGGTGGGCATGCGATCGATGCTAGCTGGTTTAATACACATCTCATTGAGACAGTAAAACTTTTCGCTAGCAGGCTTCAAATGAGTCTTTTCTCCTTCGTATAGCTGCGCCTGGAGCATCATCCGCTTTTGCACCGCATATCGATCTGACTGTAGACGATCCCAAATAACTTCAGTATTTTGAAATAATTCACAGGGTTCGGTTAAAAATCCCAGATGTCCGCCAACATTTACTGCCAGTATGGGTATACCTTTGGGGGCTAGTTGTCTGGCAGCAGCCAAAATTGTGCCATCTCCACCTAAGACTAAGGCTAAATCTATTTTAACCGTGACAGAAGCCAAGAATACATCATAGGGATTCTCTTTAATGCCACTGGGGCCAATTAATACTTTACATTGACGAGCCTCTAGTTCTTGGGCACATCTCTCCGCCCACTGCTTACTGGTTTTGTGTCCCGCTTTATAAGCGATAATTACGTGCTTTAAATCCACTATATTTCCCAGACAGATTGATGATCAGATTCTCCATCATCCTATCGTTACCATCATCATTCTGTTAATTTACTTATATTGGTTGATACATAAGTTGAAATTTTCTTCCTGAGCGTACCGTCAGGTCGGTGTCGGGTAAGTCACCGTTTGCCTACGGTATTTGCAAATGCTTCCCGTTGAGCAATTCGTTCTAAATAATCAATCACATATGGGTACTCTTGGAAATCTAGATTAAAAAGTATTTTTGCTATGTGTAAATAATAGCCAACAGCGACATCTGCTACTGTAAATTCTTCTCCCATAAGATAGGATTTTTTTTGTAATATTTGATTAATAGGAGTCAATAATCGAGGTATTTCTTGTTCTCTGACATCTTCTATAAAAAGTCCATTAGCTAGGGTTGAATTGGCAAAAAGAATCCATTGTATTGTCTCAGATTGTGTTGTTAAATCTGAGGGCATCTCTCCATATTTCTTGGCTAAATACCATAGAATTGCACCTGATTCCCAGATGCTAAAATCACCATCTACTAATGCTGGAACTTTCCCCATCGGATTAATAGCTAAGTATTCAGGTTGCTTATTTTCTCCAGCACTAATATCTAAACCTTGATATTGATAAGAAATACCTAATTCTTCTAAGTACCAAATTACTGATTGAGCGCGAGTTCTTTCTCCTCCATAAAGCACTAAAGAATTCTCTGATTTTAATACTGGTGCTTCAGTCTCTTTAGTTTCAATTTCTTGTGCTTGGGTAATTATAGGTATCACGGTCAATATTGCTACAGTTAAGCATAATGTTAATATTTTTGATTTTCGCATTTGCTTATCTAATTTCCTTAATTTAATCAAATTTTATTGTTACCAAAATTTTACAGTTGCTCATGATTAGGCTTGAGGCTAGTAGACTTGGGTGCAAATAGAGATACCATTTGTTTAACTTGAAATTCTTACAGTATTTGAATTGTTATATGCGAAGCAGTGACGCGACGAAGGAGCTAATCCTTTAGGAATCCTTTAGGACTTGCTACTTGTTACTTAAGCGTAGCGGTACTAGTCCTGTTTCGTGATCCTTAATCTCTCTTCCCTTAAAATTTCCACTTGCTAAATTTGAAAAACTTACTATCATAGATAAAGTACCACTACCGCGTTGGTGACTACCTCACAAGTTTATTGATCTATGCTTGATTTATGAGGGAATAGCATTAGTTATTGTGAAAGTATACCGAGCTTGTACTCGGAAATGGAAGCGAAGACGGCCAATTCCCACCCTGGAATGCCAGGTCATAAACTAAGGTAAAACGGCGCGGCGGTGGGCTATTTATTGTTTTACTGCTCTATTCCTCTTTTTTTACTAAATATCTGCAACAGATTAGATCATTAAATCTCTACAACTTTCTGTTAAAAATGTAACAAGAGAAATGTTACTTTAAGAGTTATGATTAGCCATATCCTTGGGAATATAGCTACTCAATGCCGAAATTACCACAATCCCTCTACCAAACTAAGTTCTATGCTAATACTTTTCAGTTGAGCAATGGACTAACTATTATCCATCAACACTTACCCACAACCCCAGTGGTGGTTGCAGATGTTTGGGTTAATGCAGGAGCGATCGCTGAACCAGAAGCCTGGTCAGGAATGGCACATTTTTTGGAACACATGATTTTTAAGGGTTCTCCTAATGTTATGGTGGGGGAGTTTGACTGGTTGATCGAAAATACTGGTGGAGTAGCCAATGCAGCTACTAGTTATGATTATGCTCATTTCTATCTGACTACCGCAGCAACTCACTTAGAAAAGACTTTACCTTGTTTGGCAGATATTTTGTTACGAGCCAATATTCCCGATGACGAGTTTATTCGGGAGCGAGAGGTAGTAATTGAGGAGATTCATTCTAGTCATGATGATCCTGATTTTTTAGGGTTTCAGGCTTTATGTCAAAATGCCTATCAACATCATCCTTACCGACGTTCTATTCTAGGGGAAAAAGAACTACTGTTGGAGCATACTCCCAATCAAATGCGTTGCTTTCATCGCACTCATTATCAACCCGAAAACATGACGGTAGTGATCGTGGGCAATATTGAACAAGAACGAGCTTTGGCTTTGGTAAATGATAACTTTAGCGATTTTACTGTCCGTTCTGAATGCCCTCCTGTCAACGTAAAAGTTGAACCTTCAGCAGTCGCCATCCGCCGTCAAGAGTTATACCTCCCCAGGATTGAACAGGCTCGTCTGTTAATGGCTTGGATTTGTCCTGGTTCGGAGTCCTTGGAAGAGGCGATCGCTCTGGATTTAATTGCGCTTATTTTAGCGGGAGGACGCAGTTCGGGCTTGATTCGGGAACTGCGGGAGGAAAGGCAATTAGTCATGGATCTTGACTGTAGTCTATCTTTACAAAGAGATTCTAGTATGTTTTCTATCGGTGCAGTGCTAGCAACAGAGCATATTCCCATGGTAGAAAATATGATTTGCGATCGCCTTAATCAACTGCATCATCATTTGATTCCTGAAACAGAAATTAATCGCGCGAAACGACAGCTAATCAATGATTATATTTTTTCGACGGAAAGTCCTAGTCAGTTAGCTAACGTTTACGGTTTTTATAATGTGGTTGCTACTGCTGCTCATTCTGCACTATATCCTCAAATTATCAGTGGGCTTCAACCAGAAACCCTGAAAGCGATCGCCAGTCGCTATCTATCTCCTGAGCGTTATGCTGTAACGATTTTAAAACCAGCGGCTCAATAGACTAACGTGAGTTCGGAATTCAGAATTCGGAGTTAGGAGTTAGGAGTTATGTTTTTCGTGAGCGAAATAATAGGCTCTTGAGACACCTAAAATTTAAAAAGTTGCGAAATTTTCAAGTTTTTTTGGTGCGCGTTCCCGTATCGGAGTAAAACTTATCCGAAGGTGTATCCTTTAGGACATCGGGTTCGTTTATCCTCAAATGGGGCACCGCTTTTTGTCTTCGTCGAACTCACGTTACTAAGTAGCTGGGTTTAATTAACTGATGTTACGTAACATAATGAGAAATTCAGTAGATCGAAAAGAGATACTCTTGGTCACATTTTAGTACAAAAATACCTTGCGATACTGTTTTAGAAATCTAATACTAGTACAAAAATATCTTACGATACCGTTTTAGATAGAAGTACTCACGTCAGAAACTTTGTTCTTTCATAGTTTTTAGATCTACTGAAATTGCTACTTTCAAGAACTTGATTACACATGGTTGCGGAATCCTCCTCTGCCTCAATTGCAATTAACTACAAAATCTACTACCTACTACCTACTACCTA
>CBDUCX010000210.1:0-10000 GCA_965365755.1 uncultured Pleurocapsa sp. | reverse complement strand
AGTCATGAGTGTCATTAATGGCGAGATTCGTTTAGTGCCACAATCAGAAGCCATCAAACGGGCTCAGGATATAATTGCCCAATATGTTGACCCCTCACGTTCACTCTCTGATGAGCTGATTCAAGAAAGAAGAAAAGAGGCGAAGGGTGAAGTCGAAGAATAAGATTGTTTTAGATGCTTCGGCACTATTTTCTTCTATTTAACTGATGCTGAAATCAGGGACTTATGAATCTCCGAAGACATAGTAAATATTCGGTGTGCATTTACGTTCAAAGATACAGTAACATTAGTGCCTACAGCGATCGCCTGCTCTAAATTAGTGCGGGCATAAATTTTTTTTCCAGACGCTGTTTCTATCTCGTAATAGTATTCTCGACCTAAAAACTGTCTTTCCCGAACTACTATCTGAGAGTCAGGATCAGGAATTAAGTTAATGTCTTCAGGACGCAACATCAAATCACCTGTTTTTACTTCTGCATAATTATTAGCAGTAAGCTCAGATTGAGGTAAGGCGATTTCTCCAATTTCTGTTAGCCAAACTAAACCTTTTTTCGTCACAGGTAAAAAGTTAGCTTGGGTGACAAATTCAGCTACAAAGCGAGACTCAGGATTAAGATATACTTCCTCTGGTGTCCCCACCTGTTCGATTTTTCCCTGACGCATCACGGCGATTTTATCAGAGATCGCCAAAGCTTCTTCGCGATCATGGGTGACAAAGATGGCTGATGTCCCCGCCGCTTTGAGAATAGCGCGAATTTCGCCTCGTAGACGATGGCGTACCTGAACATCCAAATTACTTAGGGGTTCATCTAACAGAATCAAGGCGGGTTGAGGTGCTAAAGCTCTGGCGAGAGCAATACGTTGTTGTTGTCCTCCTGAAAGCTGATGAGGATAACGCTTGGCTAAATCTCTCAATCCCACTAATTCTAGAACTTCAGTTACTCGTTGTTTGATCTGTGTCGAATTTTTCTGAGAGGAAAAGATACTCTTAGTTTGATTTTTACCTCGATGCTTAAGACCAAAAGCAATATTTTCTGCCACTGTCAAATGGGGAAACAAAGCATAATCTTGAAACACCATTCCTGTGTTACGCTTTTCTGCTGCCAAAGATTCACAGTTAGTACAGACTACTTTTTCCGCTATTGATACTGTTCCTTGAGAGATTGATTCAAATCCTGCTACTACCCTTAGTAAAGTGGTTTTCCCGCATCCAGAAGGTCCTAGTAAGCCTAATAATTCTCCGTGGTTTAAAGTTAAACTCACATTATCTAAAACTACTGTGTGACTACCGTCTATTCGATTAGGATAGGTTTTAGTAATGTTTCTAAGCTGAAGAATTACTGACTGATTCATCTTGTATGTTGTTTTAACTAAAAATCACCAGACCTTTAGCTGCTGTAGCAAAATTAAACTAACTGTTTATAGGAATTGTTCTCAATTATTTATAAGTTTAACCTATTGTTTACCTATTATTACTGAATTTCTCAACTCATTTGGTACAGCTTCTGGTTAATGCGATCGCCAATTTTGTGAGAAAAGTGGGCGTAGTATTTAGTCTTAAAGGTAGAGAAAGCGTCTCAGGAAAAATTATCCGCAATGTTAATATTGATTGGCTTCTCATAATCTAAAATTCCCACTAACATATCAGAAAGATATGTAGTAATTCATTACTATTTAACAATGTCCATGAAATTAGGACACAAATACTTACTAACATTTACGGGTCTTCCGAACACATGGGGTAAAATGTAGCGAGAGCTACGTTTTATCCTATAAATCCAATGGACTTTCATCTCGACAATCTGCTCGTCTGGAAAAATTTAGGTCTTGCTTCGGTATATCCATCGCTAGTTGCCACATAAGACAACAAACCGACATCTACACCTATTGCATGACCATGAGGTACTGGACTAGCAAATTCCATATCCGATTGTATGGCTAACACCGCAAACCAACCTACTGCTTTTTTGACTACCCTAACTTGTTTAACTACAAATCCTTCTGGTATTGGTCGGGCTGTATCCCAACCCTAAAACATTGGCGGTACTCACCCCAAGGTTCGATGTATCCGCCTCTTTTATAGGGTGGGACTTAGCCCGACATTTTAGTTAATTGGCTATGTTCAAGTTAGCGAATCGTTAGCGGAATTAAATAATACTTTGCGCCGTTTAGATTATGGCTTGGTTAGTGGTATTGCGATCGCTCTCTTTACTAGCGGTATTGGCAGTCTCTGGCTAACCCGTCGGGCAATGCAGCCAATTGAAGCAAGTTTTGAACGGTTAAAACATTGTATTTATCAGGCGATCGCATTCTATTAAAGCAACTATTTACAAACTTGTTACAAAACGCAACTGTCAACTGATCCAAGTAGAGGCGATCGCTATGTTCGCTGGCTATAATTACCGAGTAGAATTGCTTGCTGCCGTTTTTCTTAAGACCAAAATTTCAGCCTTAAGACCGTCAATCTTACTCATGATTTCGCGCTTTCTTTGATTGTCTTTAACATGAACCAAGACACTAGACCAGGCTCTGATTTGGGCTGATTTTAAATCAATTTCATTAGTAGATTCCAGAGCTTGTTTTAAATCCTTAATCGTCAAACCGTCAGGGCGATCGCTTTTAGTTATAGCTGACCATTTTGCTGCCATTTGATAGGATTTTATCGCCGCTTCTTTATCCCCTAGAAATAATAGTTCATCCAACCCTTTAGCAGTCCAGAGGAATGCCGCTTGCTCTGATTCAGGATTGACTGATTCTAAAACCTTTTCCATCAAGGCGATCGTTTTTTCGGGATTGCCAGTATACATGGAATTGGCAACGGATAGATTCAAATGAGCTTGAGCAAATCGAGGATCGATCTGGGTAATGGCTTCAAAATAATCGGAAACTAACTCATAGCCAATTGTCTCTCTAGCATGTTCATCACCGAAATACTGAACAAAATTCAAATACGACCAATCAGCTTTTAAATTACTAAAACCAAGATTTGGTGATTGTTTTTGCCAACTTACTAATCTTGCCTGCTCTTGTTCCTGAGTAAGGTAATCTGCTCTATTCAGCTTCTGTGCTGATTTGATATATTCTTGGCTTTGTGAAAACACTATTCCTGCTAAACAAATAAAAGGAGCAAGTGGGGCTAATAATTTGGTTATTTTCCCTAATTGTGCAGGCTGCATATTGACCCAATAAATAAAAAAAATGAATGTTCAGTGTATTCTCTTAGAAGAATATACTTATACTACAGGTCGTCTTGATTTACGGCAATTGCCTGTTGATTTATATATTGATGAGACAGTATAAGTAAAACCTAGGACTTGGCTTGAGTTCGCCATTATTGACTTAAAAAGAAAAGTAACTAGTTAGTTCTTAAAGTTCATCAAAACTTCATCTGATATTTAATAAAACTAGATAAGATTTTGAATTAAACTACATTGATAGTTGCTCAATATTCGACATTATTTATAAATCAGACGCTTTTTCTTGCAGGATTACGCAGCAAATGAGTCACAATAGATAGATGTTGGATATTTTGGAAAATTAATAACTTATGGCAAGCGAGCAAGCATTACCGAGCGATCGCCTAAAGCAAATTAGAGAACATTTAGCTAAAAGTTCTGGTGGTGAGATTGACTTTCAACGTTCCCCTCAAAACTATAATCCTGACCAAAGGACTGCGGGAGCCTCCAGCAGCAAAAAAAGCCGTCAGGAACATATAGAACGCAGCAAGGGCAATTACAACCTCAATTCTGGTAACAAACAACAGCGAAAGAGCCGAATCATGAGCCACGTTCGGATTACTAGAGGGTAGTGTCACTCAACCAAAAAATTGTACATTGCAAAAAACTGATCAAGATTGAGTAATGAGGATTGTGCGATCGCTTTTTATCTCTGGACAGGATTAGCCATTTAAAATTAACAAAAACTAGAATGTTCATTTCTATGGATTGAAAGTTATGTTGTCTTAGGATTGGGAATATCTATGCAAAAGGTCGCTGTATTTGGCAATTCTGGAGGGGGAAAATCAACTCTCAGTAAGCGTTTGGCAGAGTTAACTGATTTACCCTTGGTTGTTTTAGACCTCATACAATACAAGCCAGGTGGTGTTGAAGTTTCTGATGATGAGTATCAAACCGCACATGATGAACTTCTCCAGCAAGAGCGATGGATCATTGATGGATATGGTTCATTAAGCACTGTATGGAAACGCTTAGAAGTAGCTGACACTTTGGTATATATAGATCTTCCCGTTCTGAATCATTATTGGTGGGTCACAAAGCGATTTATCAAAGCTTTTTTCATCCCGCCAGAAAGTTGGCCTCAAGATACCCCAATTTTAAAGAGTACATTGAACAGTTATTACACTGTTTGGCTGTGCAATAAGAAGCTTACCCCAAAGTATCGAGAGTATATTTACCAAGCTAAGGAAACTAAGCGTATTTTCCACCTTAAGTCCCTCAAGGATATTGAACATTTCTACCAAGTCGTGAGAAACGAGCGATCAGAAGAGAGATTATTCTACTGAGGATGGTTTAATTCCTTGAGGCAGCCTTTGCTATTTATATTTATTGACTTAAACTGAAATAACTTAAAACTGTTTGAGAACTGATTTTTACTAACTTGAGCGCCTAAATTAATTTAATTTGGGTGGGTGGGAGTCAGCGTTGCTAAAAGTGATATTAGGGGTAATTAGCTAAAATGAATCTGATCGAAATTATTGAAAAGGGCGGTATTGCCATGTATCCGCTACTATTCCTTTCAATACTATCTATCTCAACTATCTTAGAACGGCTTTGGTTTTGGTCACGAGTGCTTTTTAAAGAGAAAAAAATCTTTAATCGTATTATGGAGGCCGCAGAACGCAATTGGGATTTAGTCGGTAAGATTGCCCAAGAACATATCAATCATCCCTTAGGAAACTTTGTTTATTCTCCGTTTAGATTGTCTGATCCCGACCCAGATGTGTTTCATATTGCCCTAGAATCCGCAGCAGAGGAACAGCTCGCACGGATGCGAAAAGGAGATAAAGTTTTGGAAGCAATCATTGCTCTTTCTCCCCTATTAGGCTTATTTGGCACAGTTTGGGGTCTGATTCAAGCACTCAGTTCCATCAAAATTAGCGACTTGGGTACCGCAGACTCTTCTGGTGTAACCCTGGGCATCGGCGAATCCTTAATCTCTACCGCAGTTGGTCTCTTAGTAGCTATTATTAGCCTTAGTTTTTATCGTTTATTTCAAGCCTTTTGGTCAAATCAAATCAGAATCCTGCGCCGTACTGGTAGCCGTTTAGAAGTTATGTACCGCGATCGCTGGATGCACTTGGAAGATCAAAACCCCGATATAGTCAACAGTCAACAGTCAACAGTCAACAGTAATTATTTAGATGAGTTCTAAACGAAGAAAGTATCAGCCTAGACCCTTTAAACCCCTCAACCTTTGGCAAGATAATAGTCAGTCAAATGGAACAAATATCGAAATATTGCCCTTAATTGACGTTATTTTCTGTATTTTGACCTTTTTTATCCTGGCTGCTGTTAATTTCTCTCGCCAGCAAGCAATCAGCTTAGATTTACCCCAGGCAAAGACAGGCGCGCCTCAGATGCAGAATATTTTAATTGTGACCATTGATGATATTGGTCAGTTATACGTCGATCAAAACCTAGTGAGTCGTAGTGATTTGGCTTGGGAGATCAAAAAATATAATCAGGCTAATCCTGACGGCTTGATGACACTGTATGCAGCCAAAAATTCCACCTATAGAGAAGTAGTAGAAGTATTGGATATTTTGCGAGAAGTTGGCGGTAACCGCGTCGCCCTGGCAACCCTACCCGAAGGCTCTCAGCCATCACAGATTCCTGCAACTCCAGGGGTTAATCCTGCCTTACCAGGCTTACCCAGCAGCATCGATCCTTTCCCTAATCCCCCAACACCGCCTAGTCCCTAGTAGCCTGTCGATGTTCTACCTAAATTCTTGCAGTTGAGAGCCAGCCGTTTCAAAGGCTGAGTGAAAACAAGACAGGGAATTTATTCCCGTGTATCTGTACTCGTTCTACAAAATAGATTATTGTTTTGTAGAGGAGGTAAAGAACCGTGTTAACTTTGTCTTATGAATTTAAACTAAAGCCAACTAGGGAGCAAGTTCGAGGAATCGAACATACTTTAACCATTTGTCGCCAAGCCTGGAATTATGCCTTGCGTGAGAGAAAAGATTGGATTAAATCTCGTAAGTCACCAGTTAATGCTTGTTCTTTAGTCTCTGAATATATTATGTCTCCTGATGAGTCATATCCAAACTATGCCAAGCAATGCAAAGCTTTGACCGCAGCTAAGGAAAAGTTTCCTGAGCTTAAAACAGTCAATGCCCAGGTTCTGCAACAAGTATTAAGACGTTTAGAGAAAGCTTTTCTCGATATGCAAAGAAAGCAAATGGGATTTCCTCGATTTAAGAATCACTATCGGATGCGCTCATTTGTCTTTCCCCAAATGCGAAAAAACTGTCTTAACAGCAATAGAATCAAATTACCTCAGCTGGGGTGGATAGAATTCATTAAATCAAGAGATATTCCCGATGGTTTTGAAATCAAGCAAGCTCGAATTATTAGAAAAGCGTCGGGTTATTTCATCATCATGTCTTTGCATTGTGATGTATCCGTTAGCGATCCCATCCCTTCTGGGCATCCATTAGGGATAGATTTAAATTTAGCTAATTTTTTGGCAACCAGCGACGGTGAAATAATTGCTAGACCAAAATTTTTAAGTGTACTGCACCGCAAGATTAAATTACTGCAACGCAGATTAAAGCACAAGAAGAAAGGTTCTAACAATCGTCGTAAACTTAATCAAAAAATAGCCAGACTTTATCAACGAGTTTCTGATACTAGACGCGACTGGCATTACAAATTAGCTCATCACCTTTGTAATTCTGCGGGCATGATTTTTGTCGAAGATATTAATTTTAAAGCTTGGGCAAAAGGAATGTTTCGCAAGCACACACTTGATGCTGCTTTTGGTCAATTCATGTCAATCTTGCAATGGGTTGCTTGGCGCAGAAGAGTATTTTTGGCCAAAGTGAATAAAGATTACACTTCGCAGCAATGCCCTAGTTGTGGTACCCATACAGGCAAAAAAGAATTACATGAACGAGTACACCATTGTCCTGTATGCGAATACACTTGCTCGCGAGATGTAGCAGCAGCTCAGGTAGTCAGAAATAGAGGATTGACCAACCTGGAGTTTTACTCCAGGTACGCAAGCAAGCCTAAAGGAGTCACTGCGGTCGGACAGGTCGTAGCTCAAATTGCCTTTGGAGGCGTACTGACGGGGGTAATAGCCTAGTTAAGTGCCGTTGAGTAAGGAAGGAAACGGAGCAACGCGATTTTAATCCGTTGCAAAGTATCCACTAGAATCCGCGTCATTTTAATGCGCGGAGTGTCAATATGTCACCAATGATCACAGATAATGAGTTAATACTACTTCCTTGATTAGCGTACAGATATATCTTCTTAGAAAACTAGCAATGCTTTCACCTTTCTTGTCGTAATACTGTTTGAATTTCTCTTTTTGTTCGGGCAGCAAATTCTCTGACTCAACCATGAAGCGGTATACCATATGCACAAAGGTTAATTATGATTTGTGCAAGAAGTCTAAAGTTGAGCTATGCAATTAATTTTATACAGTAAACCAGGTTGCCATCTTTGCGAAGGATTGCAAGAAAAGCTGGAGCAAATTCGCAATATTGAATTTGAGTTAGAAATCCGCGACATTAATACTAATGCAGACTGGTTTGAAGCTTATCAATACGAAGTTCCAGTACTGTGTCAAAAAATGCCTGATGGGGAAAAACCCTTGCCTCGTCCGTCTCCCCGCGTTACAGTAGCCAAATTAGAACAAATATTACAGAAAAATTTAAGGATCTTAGAGTAAAAAAATGTTCAAAATATAGTACCGTTAATTGCTTTTAGTGAGATAAAAATAATGAAGCTGCGCGAATTATTAGCTAAGGTCAATCTTCAACAACCAGAACATTCCGCTCTGGATTTGGAAGTGAATCGAGTCTGCACTAACTCCCATGATTGTCAACAGGGAGATTTATTTATCGGCATGCCAGGAACGAGGGTAGATGGAGGAGAATTTTGGCGCAGTGCGCTCAAACAAGGCGCGATCGCCGCAGTGGTCACTCCCCAAGCGGCAACTAAGCAACCGCCCTCTTCAGATACTTGTGTAATTCAAACCCAGGACATGATCACTACCTGTGGTGCGATCGCCGCAGCTTTTCATGATTATCCTTCTCATAAGCTGGGCATGATTGGGGTTACAGGAACCAACGGCAAAACTACCACTAGTCATTTGATTGAGTATTTCCTACTCCAGGCACAACAACCTACGGCGATGTTAGGTACTCTCTATACCCGTTGGCAGGGTTATAGCCAAACGGCAACTCATACCACTCCCTTTGCCGTAGAATTACAGTCCCAGTTAAGTTCAGCAGTCCAGGCAGGGAACAAGTATGCGGTGATGGAAGTAAGTTCCCATGCTCTAGCCCAGGGGCGAGTCAAAGGCTGTCGCTTTGAGGTAGGAGTTTTTACTAATCTGACTCAAGATCACCTGGATTATCATCGGGATATGGAAGACTACTTCCAGGCTAAGTCTTTATTATTTAGTCCTGAATATTTATCAGGCAGAGCAATTATCAATCTTGAAGCTTCCTATGGCAAGCGTCTGATTGCCGGGCTTGATCGTAGTAAGGTTTGGACTTATAGCGTTACTAACCCAGAAGCTGACTTATATACCAGTAACTTAGACTATCAGCCGACAGGGGTAAAGGGTATCTTGCATACTCCCGTAGGAGAAGTGGCATTTAATTCTCCTTTAGTTGGTCAGTTTAATTTAGCAAATCTTTTAGCAGCAGTGGGTGCCGCCTTACATTTGGGGGTAGATTTACAGCTATTAGCCGATAGCCTCCCTCAGTTTGCAGGAGTACCAGGCAGAATGGAACGAGTACAGGTAAAATCTGATCAAGACATCAACGTGATTGTGGACTATGCTCATACTCCCGATAGCTTAGAAAACTTACTCAAAGCAGCCCGTCCTTTCATTAGTGGCAAAATGATTTGTGTCTTTGGCTGTGGTGGAGATCGCGATCGCACTAAACGTCCTTTGATGGGTAAAATTGCCGCGCAACTGGCAGACGTGGCAGTGGTAACTTCTGATAATCCCCGTACCGAAAACCCCGAACAAATTCTCCAAGATGTCGTAGCAGGAATTCCTCTTACTGTTCAACCGATGGTGATGGTTGATCGCGCTAAAGCGATCGCTACTGCCATTCAAGAGGCTCAAGCAGGGGACGGAGTATTAATTGCAGGGAAGGGACACGAAGACTATCAAATCTTGGGCACAGAAAAAATCCATTTTGATGATCGTGAACAAGCTCGAATTGCTCTGAGCGATCGTTAAGGTAACTCTTTCTAATTTTCTGAACTTGTTACCAATGCCTCCTAGGCACGTACAGAGGTAGAAATTGGAAATGTAGTTCTTTTTTCTACTTCTTTCTACTTCACTCTCAACCGTAATCTTGCCATTTTTCAGATAACGAGCGATCGCATCTCTATATATAATGAGGTCGATCAATATTTTGAGTATTATTTAACTTCATTGCTCAAACTGAGATCTTGCACTAGTACAAAAAAACTAAATATTTTTAACTAAGTTATTAATTGAATTGGAACAGTTCAGGAAGGAAAATGACTCATGAGCCAATACAGCATGATTGTGCAATGGAATGACGAAGATCGACTTTTTTTAGTTACAATTCCCGAATTTAGCGATCGCGTTGTCATGCCTTGTACTCATGGTAAAACTCGCGAAGAGGCAATTCGTAATGGAGAAGAAGTAATTGAAATGTACTTAGAGGCTTGGCAAGCAGAGAATGAATCTATTCCCGAACCAAATACGCTGCAAATTGCTTAAAATTTCAACTTAGAAAAAGCGATCGCTATACAGACAA
>CBDUCX010000209.1:0-10180 GCA_965365755.1 uncultured Pleurocapsa sp. | reverse complement strand
CATTTAGGATTATCTGGGGCATTATTGCACAGTGAATTGCCGAGAAACGAACGAAAACAAACTTTAAATGCGATCGCCCGACAACAATTAAGCCTACTATATTTATCCCCCGAGACTTTATTAAGCCCACCTCTATGGAAGATTATCTCTCAACCAGAAATTCAAATTACAGGAATTATGATCGATGAAGCTCACTGTTTAACCCAGTGGGGTACTACTTTTCGTCCCGTATATCGTCGCTTAGGTGTGGTGCGTCGGAGTTTATTGCAGCATAAACCAACTGACAGTAAAATTGCGCTCGCTGCTTTTACCGCTACTGCCGATCCTCAAGCCCAGAGAGCAATAGCTAAAGCTCTAGAATTAAAACAACCCGAAACCTTTTTAATTAGTCCCTATCGTCACAATCTCACTCTAAATGTTAAGACTATTTGGACTCCCAGAGACAGAAAACAACAGATGCTGCGGTTTATTCAAGCCCACAACCATCAATCAGGTTTAGTCTATGTGCGATCGCGCAAAGATAGCCAACTCCTAGCCAATTGGTTCAAATCTATAGGTTATGCTGCTGCTGCTTATCATGGAGGATTGATCACAACGGCAAGAAGAAACATTGAACAAGACTGGATTACAGGCAAAATCCAATTCGTCATCTGCACTTCCGCTTTTGGCATGGGAATCGACAAAGCCGATGTTCGCTGGATAATCCACTATCACTCCCCAGAATTACTTGCTGAATATATTCAAGAAGTCGGTAGAGGCGGTAGGGATGGTATGCCCTCAACAGCTTTAACTCTCATTAGTGAACCGACTAGTATCTTAGATTCTGAAGACAAGCGCCGTAGTCAGTTTTTCAACCGCCAACTCGAACAACAATATCGCGCTTCGCAACATCTAATTAAACAGTTACCCAATAGAGGGGAAATTGCCAGTATCAAATCACGGTTTCCTCAAGGAGAAATAACTTTAAGCATTCTGCATAGCTTGGGTTTAGTCTTGTGGACAGATCCGTTTCATTATCGAAAACGCTTATCTCAAGTAGCTTTAAACCGCCTCTCTATTAGCCAAAAACGCTATCAAAAACAGATGCAGCAATATCTTAGAACTAAGCAGTGTCGCTGGCAATATTTGTTACAGGCTTTTGGGTTTAAGAATGAAGCACAACAGTTTAACTGTGGATCTTGCGATAATTGCCGAAGACTAAAAAATAATTAAACTGCATCTAGTGCCGCTACGCTTAAGTAGCATATAGCAAGTAGCAATTAAGATATCATCAGGATTTCAAGTTAATGAAATAGTGGCTTTATTTACGCCTCATATGAAAAAGCAGTTATAATCATAACTGCTTTTTTTACTGATTGATTAATTTGATTTTTAATATTCGATTAAATTATTCAACGGGAGAAGCATAAGAGCGATCGCCTTGCTGGCTGTTATTATGATTATGGTTAGCATTATTAGGCATATCATCGTTATACTTATCCTGATTGTAAAAATAAAGAGTCCGAATCGGATAAGGAATACCAATATTAGCAGCATCTAAAGCTTCTTTAATTGCCATGATTGCTCTAGTTTGCACCTGTCTAACCTGGGGTTGTCTGGGATGAGTCCAGTAGCGCACAATAAAATCGATGGAACTGTCTCCAAAACCAACTAGGTCTATTTCTGCTGCTTTATTATCTAAAACTCCATCTACCCCTTCAATGGTTCTTTGCAAGATGCTCTTAGCTTCGGGTAAAGAAGTGTTATAGTCCACCCCGACAGCTAAATCGGTGCGACGCTGAGCGAAAGCTGTTCTAACTCTAACGGGGCTAGTAAAGACCTCTGAGTTCGGCATTAATATTCTTTCCCCATCATAGGTACGAAGTTTTGTGGTGCGAATATCAATTCTTTCGATCGTACCTTCGTAGTCGCCAATAATAATTTGGTCGTCAATGCGGAATGGTCTTTGAATTAAGATTAAAATCCCAGAAAGAAAGTTTTTAAATATATCTTGAAAAGCAAAACCAACAGCTACAGAACCTAATCCCAAAGTAGCAATAATGTCTCCCAACCGTAATCCAGGAAAAGCAATTACACAAGCAAGAACTGTTCCTAAGACCCAAGTGCCGATATGTGCAGATTTAGAAAGTAACAGTTGTAGTGACTTACTTTTTAAAGTTTTCTTGCCTACTCCATCGGCAATTCTTCTAGTAAACTGAGCCGCATAGCGAGTCAGCATAATTATAATTAAGGCTGTAACAAGCGCTGGGAAAACTTTAATTGCGCTGCTGAGCAAATCTTGAAGACTACTTACAACTGTATTTATTATTTTACTCATATATTGGAAAACTAACTTATACTATTTAATTTTTGGTTTATTTTACTTTAGCAATAACCCATATTGCATGAACAATTCCAGGAATATAACCTAGTAAAGTTAGCAATATATTGATAGCTAATTGAGCACTAAATCCTGTTTGTAAGAATACTCCCAATGGAGGTAAAAATATAGCACAAATAACTCTGATAATGTCCATTGCTTTTGGTATTTAAATTTTTTTGCTTAATTCTAATTATTGTTATTGTTAGCTTGTATAATTCGCTATTCACAACATAAAATTACCAGATCCAAGTCGATCACAAATCTGGCTAAGGTCAGAAATTGAAAATTTGTAAGTCTCTTAACATCCATCTCTAGGTAGACGAATTACTTAAGGGACGAAAATTGGACAAGATTAAGTGCAACTATTTATCGAAGTAAGTTAGTGGCTTAGTACAGAAAAATTAATTACACGTAAGTAACAAGTAACAAGTAACAAATAACAAGTGTCCTAATATAATTGCGTACTGCTATATCAACTGGTTAGTTGCCTAATGGAATCATATTGTGGCGCTGATTGCTTTTTGTGCTGACTCCACAGAGAGGTCGTCCAAGAGGTCAATAGATACTTGCATATTATTTAATTGAACCGCGCCAAAAACTGTAGCAAAGGCAGTATCGGCTGCATCTCTTCCTGTCCCAATACGCACCAATCCTTCCTTGGGTGCAAGACGGGTAGCATCGAATAGATACCACCTATTTCCTAAATATGCTTCAAAACAAGCATGAAAGTCAGGTGGCTCTAGTTCCCAAGCATAGGCGGAAACAAACCTAGCGGGAATATTCAACGCACGACAAAAAGCAATACCTAAATGGGCAAAATCGCGACATACTCCTGCCCTTTCGGTTACGGTATCATAAGCAGAAGTATGGGAATCAGTACTCCCCGATATATAGGTAACTTTTTCGTAAATCCAATCACATATAGCCTGAACTTTGGCATAACCAGGCTGACAATCACCAAATTCATCTTGGGCAAGTTTGATCAGGCGATCGCTTTGACAGTAGCGGGATGGATAGAGATAATGAATGATATCTAATGGTAGATCTGCTGTATCAATTTCTTCGATCTCTTCGGGAGTATTGATGCTGTGTTGTAAATCTACAATTGCTTGATAGAAAATACTCAATTTTCCTTCTGGTACAACTAATCTTAGATAGCTATTTTCTCGATGAGGAACAACGTATTCTTCAATATTGCAGTCAGGTTCGATTTCTAGATTACTATCAATAATTTGCTGATACTCATTTTCTACTGCACGTATATTAAAAATGCAGGTGCTAAGGTTTGATACATCGTAATCCAGTTCACACCCAACCTTAAATTTCATGGCAACTAATATTGAAATAGATAGTATTTGCTATATTTTATCCAAATTCTTAGATGGGGAAATTTTGGATTTGGGATGGAAAAATTCGCCCCGTCTCCCTGTTAAGTTATGCCTTTGAATACAACTTGCTATAAGGTAATAATTACAACTTGCTATAAGGTAATAATTCTGTAGTTATCTGAGATAGAGGAGCGATTAGGCGACTCGTAGCCGACCGATAGCCTAGACTTGACTATTTAGACCAAACTTTTATTCTTACACTATATGATGAGATTGTTTGAAGTATATTAAGCACTTAGTTCTGATGTTGAAGATTATTCGTAAATTAGCTAAAACTGCCTTACCCAAGGAGCAAGTATATAAAATCAAGCGTCGTATTGAAGAAAAGCGTTTTCATGATTACCTTCAACAGCATTTAGATCTTAACTATCGTCAAGCAGATCCTGGCTTAGTACCGCCAAGAGAATTAATCGCTCAAACTGCTGCTTTGAATGAAGAAGAGTTAGAAAGACAATGCAACGGCGATGTTTATTTTGAAACTGGTTATTTGGAGGTTTTACGAATCTTTAAAATCTTAAACCACTTTGGTATTAACCTTAGAACTATTGGTTCGATTTTCGAGTTAGGTTGCGGTACAGCTAGATTATTAAGACATTTTCGTGTAATTGAGGGAGTTCGGCTAGTAGGCTCAGACGTAAACTCGGAAATGGTTGAATGGTGTCAGAAGAACCTAGCAGGAATGGAATTTTATCACAATGATTTAACTCCACCGCTAACCTTTGTCGAAGATAATTGCTTTGATTTGATGATAGCATCATCGGTTTTTACTCATATTCCTTTAGAGACTCAGGAACTATGGTTAGGGGAAATGCAGCGAATTTTACAACCTGGAGGTATTTTTATCTGTTCGGTTTTGGGTCAGTTTCACGTTTCAGCACTATTAAGTCCCGAAGAAGCTAAAAGTTTGCAAAACGCAGGCAGCTACACTTTAACATCCAATAATGCTCAAGCAACTTATTCTACCCGCATTGGTGGTTCTGCTTGGGATGTATTTCAAACTCGTGCAGAGATAATTAAAGTTTTTGGTTCTTATTTTCAGATAGTTGATTATATTCCTGGTGTACAGGACTTTTTAGTTTTGCGTAAAAACGATCCTAGTTTTTTAGAGGTTGGTAATAACACTCCTTTTCCCAGTCAAAAATACTAAAATTTAGCTAAATCAAGAGTATACTGTTAGATGTACTTTAGAATAATTGTTGATTTAGTTTGATTATAAAAAGTGTTTTGATTAAGATCAATCTTTTGATAGATGAATATGATTAATGATGTCAGATAAGGTAGGAGTAAATTTAACGAATCAATTAGTAAGATAATAAAAATGAGTATTGAAGATAGAGTTAAAGCCACTGCCAAAAACATTGAAGGAAAAGTTCAAGAAGCTGTAGGGGAAGTTACTGGTAATCCTCAAGATAAAGCCGAAGGGCAGGAAAAACAAGCCCAAGCTCAAGTCGAACACAGTGTAGAAAATGTTAAAGACAATATCAAAAAAGCGATTGATTAACTATATTGGTTAACATTTAGGTTAACAGTTGATTTTCTGTTTTAGTTAGAGGTTTGGCAATGCCAAACCTTTTTGATTTTGATCTTAAGAATAGTAAATAATTGTAAGATAATAAAAAGTATATTGCTCTAATTACATCATCATTTTTTGACCTTGACTTCCCTGCCATCAGCTAGAGATTATTTACCAGATCTTGCCGACTTGCCTTTGATTTTAGCCGGGCCAATCCTACGTCGCTCAGAACCAGATCAGGTTACGGTTTGGCTAGCATTAAAAGAAGCGCGATCGCTTTCCTTAAAAGTCTACACTACGAAAGATAACGGAGGAACTATCAGTGAAATATTACTTCAGGGTCAAAGACAGACAATTCAATTAGGCAGACATCTACATTTAGTTGCTATTACCGCTACACCCATTGGCAGTATCTTGCTTCAACCAGGGGAAATATATGCCTATGATATTGATAGCGCTGAAGTCGAAGCTCAAAGCGATCGCCATAGCTTAATTAGTAAGATTGAACCAGGCAAATCTAGTTTGAGTTATTTTGACCACCAACTCCCTACTTTTGCCTTACCACCACAAGATTTAAATCAACTAAAAATTGTTCATGGGTCATGTCGTAAGCCCCATGGCGGGGATCTAGATGCCCTCTCTTATTTGGATCGGATGATCCAAGAATCGGTAACTCTAGCCACAGACAGACCGCACCAGTTATTTCTTACAGGAGATCAAATATATGGAGATGATGTCGCCGATCCGCTCCTTTGGCTAGCCCAAGGGGTCAATCAACTGTTATTTGGTTGGTCGGAAGAGTTACCTTTGATGGCTGATACCATCTCTGCTGACGACTTGATGCCTGGTCAGCGGACGGAAATTGCTCGTATTGAAGGGGGATTAACTGCCATGTTGGAGAACTACCCAGAAAAAGCGAAAAGTCATCTCTTTAGTTTTGGCGAATATGCGGCGGTATATCTATTAGCCTGGTCACCTGTGTTGATGCCGTCAAGTTTTCCTTGTGGTAACAGCCTATTTAAAGACAGCAAACGATCTCGCTCTTGGAAGCAAGAAATTGATGATACTAATAGCTATATTCAGGATTTAGGCTACGTTAGTCGGGCTTTCGCCAATATCCCTGTCTATACCATTTGTGACGACCACGATGTTAGCGATGATTGGTATCTCAATCGGGAATGGTGCGATCGCGTTTTAGGTAAGCCTTTGGGTAAAAGAGTCGTCCAAAATGGTGTACTTGCCTATGCCTTATTTCAGGCTTGGGGTAATACTCCTGAACAATTTGCCGCGGGAACAGGGGGCGAAAAATTACTGCAACTAGCCTCTCGCTGGTTAGCATCGAGGGGAAAAGATCTCTCCACCAAGGCAGAATGCGATCGCTATTTGGGTATTCCTGGGGTAGAGCGAGCAACAGGATTGCCAAAATTAGAGCAAGATCAAGATGTCCTAATCCTCTCACGGGATAGTCAGGCGATTTCTTGGCACTATACCGTTAGTAGTAGCAATCATGAAGTTATTGTCCTCGATACCCGCACTTGGCGGGGTTATCCCACTGGGGAAGACCAAAAACTCGAACCACCGATGTTGTTATCCCCTAAAGCTTTTAAACAGCAACTAGAAATTCCCCTCAGCCAAAGTAAACCAGAAATTGAAGCTACTTTCGTGGTCTTGCCGACAAATTTAGTGGCATTAGGCATTATTGATCGCATTCAACAATTTGAATTAAACCGCGGTCGAGTTTTTAACCATGATGTGGGAGATGCGTGGAATTTTGAGCCATCTGCTTTTGCTCAACTATTACTTAATCTTTGTCAACAGCGCGATCGCGTTATCATTCTTTCAGGAGATATCCACTACAGTTGCGCTGTGCGTCTTACCCACTGGTTTCATGACTCTTTGGAGACTACTGTTTTGGTACAGCTAACTTCCAGCGCGATTAAAAACTCAGAACTAGCAACTCGTGTCATCCACACCAAGCTTAAATCCTTATTTCCCGAAAAAACTCAACGTTGGCTGGGATGGGAACAACCGTTACAATTTAAACAAATCAGTAAGTCCTGGTGGCAGAAACGAACGCCTCTAAAACCCAATCAACCTCTTCCTGATTGGCAATATCGCATTGAGTGGTGTAAAAGACAACCTGCACAGTCATTACCCTGGCAAAGAGATGTGAAAATCATCAATAACCGAGATAACCTGTGGCAAAAACTAATCGCCAAATTCATTGCTTGGCTATGGCGTAATCCTTGGCTACAGGAGGGTTCAGAAGTCGTTGGCAGAAATAATCTCAGTTTAGTCAAATTTGAATGGTCAGCCAGCAAAACTGTAATTCAGGAAACTTACTGGCATCCTCCTTGGAATAAGACGGGTACGGTCAAAAGTTGTTATAGAGTTTCTCTAGAACCCGATGCTTTATCTCCTTTGCCAAAAGTTAAGAGTTAAACAGAACTAAAAGTAGCTAGAGATTTTGTTTGAGGCAGTATTTTAGCCAGAAAAGATTGAGGTAAATATTGACAAATTTTTTGCTTCAAGTCGTCAATCAAATAAGGTTTTTCTAAATAGTCATCACATCCAGCCACTAAAGCGCGATCGCGTTCCTTTTTCCTAACTAACGCTGAAATCACCACAATCGGCACATCTTGAGTAGATTCATTTTGCTTCAAGAGACTAATTAAATCAAAACCGTTCATATCCGGCAAGATTAAGTCGAGAAGCACTAAATCTATGTCATATTTGATAGCTAAGTCTAGAGCGTCTTGTCCTTTAGTGGCAGTAACAAAGTTATATTGCAAAAAAATTAATGCGTGAGAAATAAATAATAAGTTGTCTGGTTCATCTTCCACTACTAAAATCATCGGCACATTGGCAGTATGTGCTTGAATCCTCTGACGTTTGGGTGTCACGTTCATTTTTACCTCGATTAATTGATGTAAAAAAGACGCAATTCTGTTAGTGGATAGACGGCACTAACTATAAATTGGATCGTTAATTATGATTGGCAGTCAAATTCTCCCTGCTCTTGGTCGATATATTGAGGAGAGGATAATTTGAGTCGCTGTGAGTATCAGATACTATTTTTATCTTATATTATTCTTATAATATTAATATTAAGTTAAATATTAGGTTAAGTCGCTTCGCGACTGATTCAAAATTATCAATTATCAATTCAACACCTCGATTGGGTAAGCTGAGAGAACCCCGGCACCCCTCTCGGTCAAAATGATTACCTCTGTTTTTACGCAAGAGGGATGAAATAGCGGTGTACCCAAGGTAACGGGTATAAACGCTCCTGCGGATGTCCTATCCGCCAAACAAAGGCGCTTAGTTAAGTTGATGCTCCCCGGCCTAAAAGTGCGGGGATTCTTGGTTCATCGACACACCGTCAGTCCACTAAACTAAGTCAAGTTAAGCACTTACTTTAGCTTTCGACCAAATACCATTTTCATCTTCGTCATATTTATCTTTGATATCAGCCCAAGCTTGTTGTTCTGCTTTGACTTCATCATCGGTTTCATCTAGCGCTGAATTGTAGCTAGCAATAAAATCTTGCTGTGCTGCTGCTGATAGGTGGGAACGAACTTCAGGGGATAGATCCTCTACTCCGCCACATTTACCAGGACAAGGGCGAGGTAGAGTAGACTCATTGACGTGAATCTCTTCGCCACCAGCACTTTCAATCAGTAGCTGATATTCTCCAGATTTATTAGCAGGAACTTCCACCATGAGTAAGAATTCCCCTGCTTTGAGACGAGTTTCATAAACTGCTGCTTTTTCTTGGGGCATACCCAAGGTTGCTAATGCTGAAGCTAACCCTGCACCAGCACTACCTGCGATCGCTCCTGAGGCTGCTCCTAGTAATACTGAGGTGATCGGCCCTGCTGCTACAACTGAACCAATAAAGGGGATGAACAAGACTCCCATACCAGTAAAGAGACTGAGAAGAGAACCAAATAAAGAACCAAAGACTGCTCCAGTGCGTAAGCCTCCTAAAATAACATCTTTCTTGGAAATGAAGCCGGCAATGCGAGTTTTAGATTCAAAGTTTTGACCCATTAGGGAAATGTGGTCTTGGGGTACGCCGCGATCAATTAACCGACGAACAACTTGATCTACTTGTTGTTCTTCCTTAAAGACAGCGGTGATTGTACGTTCTGCTTTATATTCTTCTGACATTTTGTTTAATATTATTAGATGATTAATATTTGTTTAAAACGAAAAAAGTATCGGGAAAGTAAGCGATCAGGCTATCGCTTACTTTTCTCCCTCGATTACTCTAAGCATTAACGGCTGGCTTCGTATCTGATCCAGGGCGGTTGCTTGTACTTTGCAGGTTTTCCCCCTCAATAAATGAACGGAGCATCCACGCCATTTCTTCGTGTTGTTCCATTAATGCTGTTAAAAAGTCCGCAGTACCTTCATCGTGAAGCTCGCCACATTGATCAATATCTTTTCTGAGATTGCGGATTATTTGCTCGTGGTCTTGAACTAGGCGCTCGACCATTTCATTTGCCTGGGGAAGATCGTTGGGATGTTCTTTGAGAGAACCGTATTGAATGAATCCTGCTGCCGTTCCTAATGGATAGCCACCCAATGTGCGAATTCTTTCTGCTGTCGCGTCTATATTGAGAGTGATGGCGTTATACTGTTCTTCCCAAAGTGTATGTAGGGTACGAAATTGAGGCCCGACTACATCCCAGTGATACTTTTTAGTTTTGATGATCAGTAGGTATTGGTCTGCTAAATCTCTGTTTAACAATTCAATAACACCATGACGTTGTTCTTCGGTTAGTCCAATATTTGGCTGAGGCATAAATTTTTTTAGTTGCGTAACTACTCTTTCATTAGAGCAATAAAACAACAAAGCACACATCTACTGTAAGAAGGAACTTTATTTAGTTATGTCTAACCTGAGATATA
>CBDUCX010000208.1:0-10196 GCA_965365755.1 uncultured Pleurocapsa sp. | reverse complement strand
GGTCATCGGTCATCGGTCATCGGTCATCGGTCATCGGTCATCGGTCATCGGTCATTGCTTATTAATCGTTAGCTATCAATGGTGAAAGTTAACGGACAAATAACAAAGGATAAATGACTAACGACAAAATTATCGATCGCAATGCAAATACTTAACTATTTTATCTAAAGTTTATGACACAGGAATTCAAACAGGGCGATCGCGTTCAATGGAATAGTGGTGGCGGTCAAGCTACGGGCAAAGTTACCCAAAAGATTACTGAACCTACTCAAGTTGAGGGAAAAGAAATCAAGGGGTCTGAAGAAAATCCTCGTTATTTAGTTAAAAATGACAATACGAAAACAGTAACGGGACACAAAGCGCAAACTCTTTCGCCAATTGAGGAAGAAACAGACCTGACAAAAAAACAACGGCAAATTATTGAGGATTTCCAAGAAGCAGTTAATATGTCTTCTGAAGATTTACAACAATGGTTGCAAACCAAAGAGAGTCAGTCTGTGGGACAAAAAGACGATGACGGAGAAGCGATCGGACATAAATCAGGCAAACAAATTGTCGAAATTCTCAATCGTAATAGGGATGAATATACTGAAAGCGATTTTAGCCACATGAAACGGGTAATTAGTTATGTTCATCGACACTTGGCGCAAAAACCATCGGGAGATATCGAAGATAGTCGTTGGCGATACTCTTTGATGAACTGGGGTCACGATCCCTTAAAAAATTGAACCTTGATGATTTTAAACTGAATAACAGCGATCGCTTTGTTGCATATTTCAACAACACATTGCCAAACTGATTAATATTGCTAATATTGCTGAGTTGCTCGATATTATCATGCAATCGATTTAACTTCGTTAAAAAGACTCGCTGCGATGGGAAGACGAAAAACTGAGGAAAGTTTTTGTTTGTACAATAATGTTTCCCATGTCTTCTCGTCCCCCAATCACCAAGCCCTCAAGTCTCCCCTAATATATTTAATATATTTAACTATTTGCGCGAAATAATTAACATTAAGCTGGTTCTTCATAACCTTGAAGGTATTCAGGCTCAAACTGGCGTAACAATCTAGTAGCCTGACGAATTAAACTATCCGTACCCTGGGTAATAATAATATACTTACCAGCATTGAGACGATTGCGATAAGTTAAAGCATCACCACTACCTACCGTTAAGCCAACGCCACCGCCAACAATTATCGCTCCCAATAATCCCGAAGCAGCACCTAAAATACCCCCAATAATATGGTTTATTACTGCACTAGCAAAGGAAAAAATTTCAATACCTGTAAGTGTATTAAACAGATATCCTGCTGCAAAACCAAAAGGTACGAGCCAGTAAGCTAGTTTTTTTACTCTTTTGCTAGCTTGTTGATTGGGATTAATTAGTCCAAAATCATCAGCACTTTGATAACCTTCACCTAAAATGGTTACTTTTTCTATAGGTATTCCATCTTGTTGTAATGTAGAATATGCTTCTTCTGCTTGTTGTTTATTAGCTAAAACTGCAACTAAATAATTCATAGTATGGTATTTTATTTGATGTTTTTTAACGACATTAACTAAAAAGAAAAATCTTAGTTGTTTTTAATAATAAGAATGAATTTATTGAATAAAATCTACTTGATTTATATATCTTATTGTCAACCTAATTAAGTAATTCAGCTAGTTTACAAGTGATATTCATTAATTCGCTCAAAAAAATAGTTGTGTTACGAGTTTATATATAAACACTATAGATTTATTTTAAAGAAAAAGAAAAATTTTTATGTATTGCTGAAGATAGAAAAACCGCGATCGCTAATTCAAGTTAATTCTCTACATAAAGACATAAGTATAAATTTACAGAATTAGTTAACATTATCTATAGAAGATTATAATCAAATAAAATTATTTTGTAAACGACTCAAACAGTCTAAAGATAATTTACTTGAGCGCACTAATTTTTAGACTGACTCAGAATAAAAGTATCTTTTGTTTGTAAGATAAATCATCTTCTATCTTTAGTTAGAAGCGCGATCACTAGATAATTTATTAAAATATAAGTAGTTAGATATTCTAGCTTTACATCGGCTAAGAGTTTTGCTGTTATGGCTTATGGTTAAATATCGAAGGAGAGCGATTATCAGATATTTAAACGGTGTAGAAACGACGGATAAGTTTTTCAAAAACTTTAAACCACAGAAAGAATATCTAAGCAATATTCAATTGAAAATAACGGTAAGGAGTTTTTATCGCTTCCTCCTTTTTGTTGTTACCAAGGGGAGACTCAACTCTCCAGCAGAACAGCCCAAGGTAATAGACGTTAATCAAAATTTATTCATAATAGGAGGTCAATTAATTTGCTAATTTTACTATCTTTAGCAGTGGCAGGGATAATACTATCGAGCAAGGTTACCACTGAGAAAAAAAGTTTATTTCATTCCACGGCAATTTTGTTAGGAATTGCTATTTTCAGCTTTTCTAATAGCTTTCCCGCATTAGCAGCCACAGACGCGGTACAGCCTGGTACAATTAAAAACTTTGTTAGTGAAGAACAGCAGGCATTACCAGAAGATCTGAATATTACCCCTGATGGGAGTCATTATAGCGGTATCGAATATGCCGATCGCACTCAAGGAGTAGAACAAGCTGTTAGCGATGAGGTGATTGAAGAAACAATTGAAGAATATAGCAATGATAATTTAACCATTGCTGTAGCTAATGGTTCGGTACGACTTTCAGGAAGAGTCAAAGATAAAGATGTTGCTCGTCACATCATCGAGCAAACCAAGGAAATTCCTGGAGTTCACGAAATTACCTTTAATTTAGGATTAGAAAATCCAGTTTTGTAGAAAGCTTTTTGTATTCCCCAGTAATTAATAAATAATGACCAATGACTTTCCGACTCAAACCTAACGAATCCTTACTAACAAGCATTAAACGAATTGCCCAAGAACAAAATGCTAAAGCGATCGCCGAATTGTCTACCGCCGATGAACTGGGGATTAATGAGGCAGTGCATCAAGCCCGCAAACGATTGAAAAAAAGTAGTATTAACTTACTTTCAGACATTAAATAGTTTCTCTAAATATAGATATATAAAAAATATAAATTTTAATGTCATTTAACCAACTCCAAAAATCGCAATTTTCTCTTGATCAATGGTTGAGCGATCGCTTTGCACAACTCATAATTTATCCTAGTATTTGGGTGGCTGCTGCGATCGCATCTTTAGGAATATTTACCCAAGAAATTCTACAATTAGGACATAATTGGCAGGCGATCGCCCTAATTTTTTTTACTGCTTTAATTCCCTATAATTTAGACCGTATTTTTGACTCTTACGTTCAGAAAATTCCTGATACCAAAGCACAATTATTTTTTCGTCAGCCTTGTATTTGGGTTTTATTATTAACAGCTATCATTGTTACTGGTGCTTTACTCTATTCTGCTCCATTAAGAGTTAGATACGTGAGTCTTGTGGGGATTATTCCTTTACTTTACGGTACTCCTCTTTTTCCCTGGAAAAATAAATCTCAATGGCAATGGTATCGGCTAAAAGATCTTCCTGGTTCAAAAGCTTGGATTGTCGGTGGTGTTTTAACCTATGCCGTTATTGCTTTGCCGATGGCATATGCAGGAGCAAATTACGATCGCGTAGCAGCCTTAACAACTTTATTTATGTTCGTATTTATTGTTACCAACTCTCATGTTTTTGATATTAGAGATGTTAAATCTGATCGGGAAAAAGGGGTAGTTACTTTACCAATTATGGCAGGAATAAGAGGTACACAAATTATCTTAACTGTCATGAATACCTTAATATTACTGACTATAATCATTGCCTGGATTAATAATTTGATGCTGCCTCATCTAGAGATGATTTTAGCCATAGCAGTTAATCTTATATACATTTGGCTAGTAAACATCGATACTTCTCGTTGGGTATATAGTATTTGGATTGAAGCTTGTTTATTTGTACCTTTACTGGCAAACTGCCTGAGTAAAATAGCTTAAAATAGCTTTTCATTTATTATCCCTGCTTACTTGATAAATAAATATCTTGTTCTTCCAAAACGATTGTTGTTTCAGCACCAATTCTACCAAAATCTGGTTTTGCTCCCATACTCATTTCGATGGTATAAGTCCAACGACTGTATTGTCTTTGAATCTTTTTGATTTTTCCGACACCACCAATAAAACTAACTGTTTGATGGCAATTGAATTTGGGTTTACTTAGACAATACATATTTATAATTATTCTGGTTTTAGAAATAGCCAGCTAACAAAGAGAAATGAGGCGGTATATAGTTGAATTAAATCTATAGCCAAGATATAGCCATCAGCCAGAGAAGCGATGCTGCGTAACGAAGTCATGCCGATAGGCTTATCGCTAATACTAAATAACCAAGAAATTAATTTAATTGTGAGAAAATAATGTTAAATTTTTCTGGCATCTGCCAATGCTGATGATGAATAATTGGCTTCTTGACTACTGATAATTTTCCAGCCAATCTTACGTAATTTTTGAAAAGTTGCCCAACCTTTTGAACCTCCAGGAACTTTATAATCGGGTACAGCATAAGGAGAAACTGTATAAACTTGCCAAGATTGATGGGAATATTCTCTTAAATGAAGCACAATTTTTAATTGATTTTCGTTAAATGGTAGCCAACACATTTGTCTCATAGTTATTTAATAACTCCTGTTTTGTTGATGTATTTGCAACCATGCTAAAAAAATAATTATAGAAAAGTCTCTGTCAAAAGTTAGGGATTTAAATAAGCTTAAAGCGTATTTATTTCTATCTTTAATAGTTTGAATATTGTAATTTAATATACAATAATTAAATTTAATATCAAATATAATATAACAAGTATTAATATGATTAATTGTTAGTCAATAGAAATAGGCTTTTCAGAAAAATATTATTAAATTATTTATCAATAAAAAATAGAAAATTAGAGTTGTTAACTTATTATTCAAGCAAAGCATCTAATTAAAAATTACTATTATCCCCTAAGTTATTTTCAACCTTAAGTAACAAGTTATCAATATCGATTGGTTTATAGATTACACCATTTGCCCCCGCAGCGATCGCATCACTACAGTCAGTATATCGATCTGCTGTAACTAAAAAAACTGGAATAAAAGGTAAATCTTTATCTTGACGCAAGCGATCAATGACTTCATAACCATTCATCTGAGGCATCATTAAATCTAGTAAAATTAAATCTGGCTGACATTTTTTGGCTTTTTGCAAAGCTTCCCAACCATTATCAGCTAAACCAACTTTATAGCCTTCACTTTCCAGAACATACTGCATCAAATATAAGTTATCTAGTGAGTCATCTACGACTAAAATACGCTCTTTTGTTTTACTGACTGAATCTTCCATTTTTTTATATTCATATTACTGTCTAACCTTGTTATTTATTTTACAAATTGGTTGTATAGTAATATATCTATCACTTGATAGATTGATTTCTAAAAAAAATTAAATTTGTGCTAAAAGTCTACTCATTAACTTCAGAAACTTTTCCTCGAAACACACGGCGCAAATGTGGAAATTCGCCAAGAAGTAGGGGCAGATAATTTCTTTTTGTTTGGTTTAAAAGCTCAGGAAGTAGCCGAATTAAAAGCTCAAGGCTACAATCCTTATGATTATTATGCTAGCAATGCCGAACTAAAAGCAGTGATCGATCGCCTGGCTGCGGGTGATTTTTCTGGCGGAGATCGAGAATTGTTTCAGCCTTTAATCGATAATCTCCTCCATGAAGATCCCTTTTTGTTAATAGCCGATTATCAGTCTTATATCGAATGTCAAGATCGAGTTGCACAAGCCTATGGTGATCGAGAAACTTGGACGCGGATGTCTATTTTAAATACAGCGCGGATGGGCAAGTTCTCAAGCGATCGCGCAATTCGAGAATACTGTCAAGATGTTTGGCATACCGAAGCGTGGGCGTAATCCCTGAGAGGTTCGGCAAAACTCTAAAATCCAGGCAAATCAATACTTTCTAAAATTGTTATGTTGTATTATGCGTATTTCAAATTCTGATTCAAAGCTAAAATTTAGAGGTTCGACATTTTTATTTCTCAAAGGCTTTGATTATAATGGTTTCGAGTAGCGGAGTTGAAAACCTTATAATCCCAATTACGGGACTGAAACCAAGGATTATTTACCCCTAATTGACGCTGTTTATCGGGTTGAAAACCTTTAGATATTCGCAATTGGGAATGTTCTCATTGTGGGAAAAAGCATGATAGAGATGAAAATGCAGCTATCAATATCAGACAAGAAAGAGAAAGGATACTGAAAATATATCCGTTAGGGACTAGCGGATCTGCCGATGGAGGGGATGTTAGACCGAGGCGAGGAAATATTTCTCGTCTTGGCAGTCCCCAGTGAAGTCGGAAGCCACGATTTATCGGTGGGTAGTTCACCAACGCCATCGATACAATACTTACCTACCTAAAAGAACTATTAAGCATTACTATTTTTCGCTAGGCTAATGGGAAGATCATTGCTGAAGTATGCAGTTAAGATACGCTAACATTTTCAATCAAGCTCAGACCTTAAATCAAAATTCATGTCGATCAAGAAAAACCTCTTACCTACAGAAATTATTCTTACTCCTGCACGCCAACGTATTGGCTGGACTAATCTTGATCGCCATCTCCAACCAGGGAATTATATGGACTTTGAAGGGAAAACTTACGCCATCTTAGAGCGTCACCATTTCTATCAATATCGCGTGGGAGGCTATCGTTTTAACAAGGCTACACTCCATGTTCAAGAATCTAAAAGACCCGAAGAAACTACCCTGATAGGCGATCGCTATATTGTGGGGAATGCCAATTGTCGCTTTAATGCCCGTTCAGAGATTATACGTTGTGCGGTCAACACTGAAGGGCCCTGTAAAGGTTGTCGCTATTTTGAACCGATTAGTAAATGAGGTGCAGTTTTTGTACTCTGATCTTCGGTTAGTGGTTAGTCCTAAAGTATACCGCTACGCATATGGTTAGTTGTACTCCACTAATTTAAGAAACGCTATATCTAGCTTGTTGTGTAGCTACAGTAAATTAAGTAAATATTTAACTGATCGTATATCCCTATACCTAGATCGCAAAAAAGAGGTGTTAGCATCATTAGCTGAACTGTACAATTCTTGAGAAACAACAGCCATGATTACTAACACAGCAGCTTATACCATTGTCGCTTTTGCCTACCTTGCCTTTATTGTGGCAACCTGGTTTTTATTTACCGCATAGTTTAAACGACCCGAAAAATAAACGGATAGCGAAAGGCTTGCTCTGGGGTTTGTAAACACTCTATGACTGCCCAAAGTGATAAACCCCAGTGAGTCAGCAGCCAAATAAGCCCTAAAATAAAGCCAGCAAGACCAAGTGATAAAAAAGTTAATTAATCTAAATCTTTAATGGCGCAGTTGAAATATATTGCTAACTTTTAATAGTCTTGACTTGATAAACATCAAACTTGCGATCGCGTGTAACAATTATCATCTGTTCATACATTGCTTGAGCAATTAAAATTCGGTCAAAAGGATCTTGATGATGTAATGGTAATTTTTCTACTTTTAGTGCATGGTCGATATTAATAGCTAAGGAAATAAAGTTTTTTTGCTCAATTTATACGGCTAAATCATCTGGGGCTTGTAACTTACCCAAAGACTTTTTAATGGCAATTTCCCATGCAGAAGCAGCAGAAACAAACACTAAATTATCTGGATTACCGTGTTGTTCTAATTGAACGAACAATTAATGCGATCGCTTATCTAGAAATTGTTCACTGCCAATTACCGACCAAAATAAATGCCGACCAGAAAAAAGGATGAGAGAAAGCATCGTTCTTCAGAGTTGATATTTGAGCCTGACGTAGTGCTTCGGCTTTAGTCATATTTTCTTGAGCCAATTCTTGATAAAAATTGGTCATTAAGTTCACAGTAGCTAGATCGCTAACTGACCATAAAGATGCCACAGTACTTCGCGCTCCTGCACGAACTGCTATTCCTGCTATTCCTAAAGTTGCCAGGCGATCGCCATAAGCGGTTTCACAAGCACTAAGCACCAGCAGTTCAATGGGACGGAGTTGTTTACTATCCCCACGGAGCAAGCGACTCAACTCATCGATATTGATGCGATTATCCCAAGTCAAGACAAAAGTATCTTCTGAATTAGAGCTAAACTGACCGTGGGTTGCTAAGTGAACTACCCGAAATGGAGTCTGACTAGCAAAGCGATTAAAGTTCAGTTCGGTAAAACTATCATTGAGCAACACATTTGAGGCAAATAGAGGCTGGATCTGCTCGATTTCTCGTCGAACTCCAGGCAGGCTAGAAAAACCTTGTCGAGGCTGTGAAAGTCCTGCTAATAAGACTTCTTGACTTTCTCTCTCTGTAGCTTGCAACTCAGTAAGCTGTAGGCTAGGAGCGATCGCCACGCTGTATTTTTTAATTAGGTATTGTTTGCCATCGTGGAGGGTAGCGGGGGGGAGGTTACGCAAGATACCGTCAGGAACAAAGACTAGTGTTTTAATTTTGCTAGCTGCTAATTCTGCTTCTAGGGGGCGAATTAACCAATCATAAGCTTGTTGAAACAACTTTAAATTAAGACGACGAGGGGAACTAAGTTGACTAGTAGCAGAAGTGATGACTATCTCTATTTCCGATGGTGGTAACTGGTTGGAATAGTGACGTAAGGGTTGACCAGGAATCGCCGCGATCACTTCCAGGCGATCGCCCAAAATAATCGTATAAATAATTGCTGCACTAGGATCTAACTGGTCGATTTGTTTTGGTTGAGCATTTAAACAAGCATCGCGGAAGAAATTATCCAGTTGGGCAAGTTGCAATGATTCAATTAGCTGTCTGGCTTGGCTTAAATCAGCCTGACTAGCTTCTGGGCGTAATAGTAGTGCGGCTAGCTCTCGATAAACTGGCTCAATTTTTTCGCGAAAAGAGTATTGGATGTCTGAGCTAATGGCTACTAAATCACTTCTCAAGGATTGCAGATTGTCGATAGCTTGAGTATAGGCAGCGACTGCGGAGTGAGGTTCAGAAGCCGTGCTGGTTATCTTACCCTGAGCCTTATATATCCTGCCTAATTGCCATTGCCATTGATAGGTTAATTCTTTGGCATTGACACTTTGAGCGGTCATTAAAGCCCGCTCGGTTATTTGCGCTGCTGCTGGCCATTTTTGGTGCTGTTCATAGAGATTGCCGAGAACTCCCAAGGCTTCAGCTTCAGTTCTGGCGATATTTAGGGTTTGAGATTGCTTAACAGCATTAACTAATAATTCTGCTACCTGTCTTGGTTCAGTATCTAATTCCATTAGCTGGCGGGCTAAGCTAATTTGTCCTTGGATCGTAGTTTGCTTGGGAGTGAGTTGAGCTAATAGCTGTTGAATTTCTGTGGCTAAATTGGAAGCAGCCTGGGTTTTGTCTAAGTCAACCAAAATACCGAGTCGATCTAGCTTTCCTCTTAATTGAATGTCTGGCTGGGGTGCAATAGCGATCGCCTGTTGATAAAAGTCCATTGCTGTTTCAGGCTGGGATTTAAACCTAGCGTTATTTCCCAGACTAAGGGCAATATCAGCCATCATCGAGGTAGCATCCAATTTTTCAGCAATCGTCCAAGCCGAGTTCAATGAGATCTGTGCCGATTCGTATTTACCGACTCGATTTAAAACATTGCCAATATTTAGTAAAGCCTCGGCTTTCATTAAAGTATCAGGCTGATCTCTAAGCTGGCTATTGGTGGCAGTGAGAATTTTCAGGCTTTGAGAATATAAACCCAGAGCCTGTAAAGCATTAGCTTGATAAATTTTCCCCTGAGTCAAGCCTGTAATATTTCCTTGTGACTCGTAAAGAGAGGTCGCCTGTCGCCAAGTTTCTAAAGCACTTTGCGATCGCCCTAAAGACAATTCAACTTGTCCTTTGACTTCTAAAATTTGAGCTAATAACTGACTCTTCTCTGGTTCACTATCGATCCTGGCAATCATCTGCTCCCCTTGAACGATAGCACTTTCCGCCTGCTCCCATTCCCCCAACTTTTGATAAATTAACGCCAAATTACGAGTTGCGATCGCTCCTCCCGCAAGATCCCCCTGTTGTTGACATTTTTTAATCGCAGTTGCTAAAGTTGCGATCGCCTCTGGATACTGATGTTGTTGATAAAGCTGTTCCGCCTTTT
>CBDUCX010000207.1:0-10258 GCA_965365755.1 uncultured Pleurocapsa sp. | reverse complement strand
TTAGTCAAAAGTATTATTTAACTTGAATGATTGAATGATTTAGACAAACCATTCTTCAACCGCTTCTGCTTTAGTGTTAGTGTTGCGAGAAGGAGTCTCACGTTCAAAGTTCATGTGGATGGAACGGGTTTGCTCTCCGTCTGATGCTACCGCCTTAATTGGATAATCAATTACCCCATCTTGGAAAGACATCTGGAAACGGAATGTACCATCAGGATTAAGCTTGATTTCGCGATCGCCGATAGTTACAGTTGCATCAGGTTCGGTGGCACCATAGACAATTAACTCAGCGTCGGCAACTAACCAGAATTTACGAGGACGAGGAGCAGCTATATCGCCAGAGAAACCAGCTCCAGACATATTTTGACCAGAAGCACTCGGTACTGCCCACATGCCTACACCAGAAGGGAAGATGTAAGAGCTAACTGCTGCTTCAGGAGCTTGCTGCATTGAACCAAATAATGAACCTGCCATCCGCATAGATTCAGTATCTTTAGTCATGCCAAATACAGCATCATACAGTTGATCGCCCTGAGCTGCATCTGAGCCAATTGCTTGCTTCTTCGCAGGAGGAATTAAGGTGTAAAGCGTCTTACCTCGTAGATCCTGATCCCAGTTGACTGTGATGAACGCATCTTCTACCCAGTCAGAAGGATAAACAGGAGGAATACTAACAGTCGCCGAACGAGCTAATACTAACCAGCGTCCATCAGCACAGCGATAACCAATGTCAGCAACATAATTGCGATCGCTTACTGGAATGGGCAAGTACCATTCTCTTGCCATTTCATCACAAAGATATTCTTGAACGCTATGAGGCGCTTGATGATTAATATCAATGTCAGTAACGTCATAAATTCTGAGGGCTAACTGCTGCCCACCTTGACGGCGCAGCTCTTCTTTATGACTGTTAGGAACATCCCAGTAGGCATAAGCCCATTGTGGATCACGAGGCATCAGCATGATGCGACTTTCACCATAACCGTCGGGAAGCTCTCCTAAATCTTGGTCGACAGAAGCAAGAGTTTGCATTAGGTCGTCATCTTGACCGACTTCAAATTTTGCACTTGTTACTTGTTGTTCATCCACTTGTTGTTCCTCCTGCATATCTGATGGATTCTGAGAAAATATTTCTTGTTCGGTTTTTTTTATTGCTTCATTAATAGAAACGAGCAGTTGCGCTTTGCGCATTCGACTATATCGGGATATTTTATATTCGCTGGCAACTTTTCTTAGCTGCCTTAAGGTCATCTCTTCTAGTGGTGGACGTTCTTTTGCCATTAACTTAGAGCCCCTGATTAGTTGGACGTTATTTAGCTGCCAGCAGCCATGTATAAGACTTAAACAAAGTGTTGGATACTTTATTCCGACTCTTAACCTTAATTAACTAACGCCTACTTGATCATTCATTATTTTCTTTTTACATGTCTGTGGGAAAGGTCTTGACCACTTGATTAAGTTATAGCAGCAAAACATCGCTGGGGATCAAGATAAAACTATTGCAATTTGGATTTCAACGATTTTATTAGGTTTCATAGCTTAAAATGTTATACAATCATGACATTTTGTGATCTTGCGATCGCTTTTTCGACTATATTTTGTCATAGAATCATGACCTTATTATTTTCTGTCAATAAAACGGGGTTTGTGATGGGTAAGCGAAATTTATTGTGGTAAGAAGGAAGATCGTTATTCCCCAAATCTCCACGCATTTTTTCGCTCACCCGTTTATGATTTACCCTTCAAAAGGTTTAGGTATACGAGGAAAAGTTTTAATTTCTTCGACAGGAGTTTGTGGTTGCTTTTCTGGTGCAATTTTTTCTTGCTCCAGTTGGTAGGGTTTTTTGGTCAGTCCAAATTTATGGAGTAAGTAGTAAGCACCTACTCCCAAAACTGTACCTAAAGCCAGTCCCATCACAATTAATTTAATAAGAATACTTTGAAGCTGTTTTTTGCGTACAGCTAAACTTTCAGACGATATATGAGAATCAATATTTTCTAAATTCTTGATTGATTCGCTTTTTTGCCAAGGATCTTGATTAGAATCATCTTCTGGCTGAAACATAAGGATAAAACCCTGAAGTCTATGGTGTGTAATTAAGTTTTTGTTTTTCGTATCTTTGCCTGTCCAATTTAACTTAGCTGGACAATTAAAAAAAAAGCACCCATTAAAATGAGTGCAATTATTTTTCAACTTAATTAAACTAGCAAGCAAATTATGCCGCGCCTTCCTCTAGAGGATAAACGCTTACTTTTTTCTGTCCTCTGGTTCTGTGCTCAAACTTAACCTTTCCGTGGATTAAAGAATACAAAGTATCGTCTTTACCACGACCAACGTTATTACCAGGATAGACACTAGTGCCTCTTTGACGCACTAAAATACTTCCTGCGGTGACTTCTTGACCGCCATAGCGTTTGACACCTAGACGTTTAGAGTTAGAGTCGCGTCCGTTGCGAGTACTACCAGTTCCCTTCTTATGAGCCATGTTACTTTCCTTTGTTTTTGTCTATTGATTTATTATTCTGCTGTAGCAGTTTCCGTTGCAGGAGTTTCTGTTGTAGCAGTTTCTGTTGTAGCAGTTTCCGCCTCAGCACCAGCGATAACTGAACCATTCAGACTAATAGAATTAATCATCAGGCGAGTTAATTCCTGACGATGACCGCGTTTTTTGCGAGTTTTCTTTTTAGGCTGCATTTTGTAGACGATCACTTTTTTGCCACGTCGATGACGCATGACTGTACCTTCTACAGTAGCACCCTCAATATAAGGACGACCCACAGTAACTTCGTCCTCATTGTTTACCAATAAAACTTTGTCTATGGTGTAGTCAGATTCAGGATCGGCAGACAGTAAGTTGATATCGTAAAAACGACCTGGTTCAACTCTAATTTGTGTTCCACCTGCCTCAACAATTGCGTAAGTCATAAAAAATTTTCTCTTTTAATGTTGCCGTAAGGGTAGCCAAGCACAAGTGAAGATAGACTTTTAGTCAGATATTCAGCTCATAAATGACGTTTGATGCTGTAACCCGCTCCGAGCAAGTTATTGGATGCCCAATCTATAATTATCTTTATTTATTTGGGAGTTGTCAAGATTTTCACGTTCCGAGAGCGTAAAGCCCCTGTGCTTCAGCCAGGGGAGTACTCAACAACGCCTAGAATTAATCTTCGTCAGGAACAGACACAGGCTCGGCAGTAGCGTTTTGCGCTGCGATAATAGCACGCTTTTTCAACTTGATTGTTAGATAGCGAATTGCATCTTCGCTTAAGCGCATCATTCTTTCTAGAGGAGCGTTTTGCGAGCCATCAGCTTCGTAATTCATCTGCACATAAATACCATCTAGATATTTCCCTACAGGGTATGCGAGTCTTCTTTTGCCTTTTACTTGAACTTCTAGGTTCTCTGCACCATTATCGTTTAGATAATCTTTATACTTATTAACCGATTCTCCTACCTGATCTTCTGAAAGATCGGGGCGTAGAATGTACATCAATTCGTAACTGTTACTCACTTTAATTGTTCTCCTTGTGGACTGGGTGGCTTCAATGTGATCAACACCGTGGTTGGATATAGTCTGGTTTCCTGACTATCCCCCACGGTCAATTTGTCGAATCTAAATCGTAGATTTGCTCGATCAACTAAAGAAGCAAGGATTTACAATTCTACTATCACTTAGTGATCGATTACCAGTATGTTTATGTTGATATGTTCGGCGCAGATTAGCCTAAAATTGAGCTAGCTCAAAGCTATATTGTTATATTTGAAGACAACTAACTTTGGGAATGTTCTCTCCCCGATAACTAGATTTTAAGCTTGATTTTGTTATGGCACAACGCTATGTCCGTATTAAAACCAATCGTGAGCAGATTTATTATGGTTTACTGAAGGCTAATCGTAATGTAGCCGTATATGATGCTCCACCATGGTTGGGCGGGCAAGAAACAGATATAGAGCAGGCAGTAGATACTTATCAAATACTTGCTCCTTGTGTTCCTTCCAAGATTGTCGCAGTAGGCAAAAACTATCTTAAACATGCCATAGAAATGGGTACTCCTGTACCACAAGAACCTTTACTATTTCTCAAGCCACCAACGACTATTGTGGCTGATACCCAGGACATTTATTATCCCCCACAGTCTCAGCAAGTTGATTATGAAGGAGAGTTAGCTTTAGTTATTGGCGATCGCTGTAGTCATGTAAACTCAGAACAGGCAGCTAAGAGCATTTGGGGATACACCATTGCTAACGATGTTACCGCGAGAGATTTACAAAGGAAAGATTCTCAGTGGACAAGAGCCAAAGGATTTGATACATTTTGTCCGTTAGGGCCTTGGATTGTTCGAGAATTGAGTGTAGAAGCCAAAATTCAGACTTTTATTAACAACGAAACCACTCCGCGTCAATCTTCTTCCATCAGCGACATGGTTTTTAGTCCAGATGTCCTTGTCTCTTATATCTCACAAATAATGACTTTAACCCCAGGAGATGTAATTTTAACTGGTACTCCCGAAGGGGTTGGTGCAATGAATCCAGGGGATGCCGTCAGAGTTGAAATCGAGGGGATTGGACACATTTCAAACCAAGTTAGATAATTTTCAGATAATGAGTAACAATCGTCACTTGTTACTTGTTACTTAAACCGTTACTTGTTACTTATTACTCGTTACTTTTATTAAACTCCATACCATGTTAGAGATCGACCTTAATACTATTTGGGTTGTTGGTTGTGCAGGACTAGTTCTCCTGATGCAGCCTGGCTTTATGTGCCTCGAATCAGGACTCACTAGATCGAAAAATAGTATCAATGTGGCGATTAAGAATTTAGTCGATCTGGGTATTTCCATCTGCTTTTTTTGGGGCTTTGGTTATGCCATTATGTTTGGCGCTGATTGGGGGGGCTTAATCGGTTCGTCGGGTTGGTTTCTCAGTATTGAAAGCGATCCTCAGCTAGCAGCCTTCTTTTTGTTTCAGATGATGTTTTGTGGTACTTCTACCACCATTGTTTCTGGGGCATTGGCCGAACGATTAAAGTTCAAAGGCTATCTGGCGATCGCTATGCTGATTTCGGGATTGATCTATCCTTTCTATGGTCATTGGGTATGGAACGGAATAACGACATCACAGCTAACGGGCTGGTTGGGCAAAATGGGCTTTGTCGATTATGCAGGCTCTTCCGTGGTTCATAGTGTTGGCGGCTGGGTATCATTAGCGGCGTTGCTGGTGGTTGGTTCCCGTACAGGGCGATTTGTGGGTCAGAATCGCCAACCAGGTTTGTTTCGGACTCCTAAGGGGGAATCACGCAAGATTCATGGTTCTAATCTACCTTTTTCTGTACTGGGGGTAATGCTGCTGTGGGTAGGTTGGTTCGGCTTCAATGGCGGGAGTACTTTTGCTTTAAGTGATCAAATTCCCCTGATTATCGTTCACACTGTTCTTGCTGGTGCTGCGGGGATGATTGGCGCTGGTATTATAGGTTGGCAACGCAGGGGTGTTGTGGAGGCGGAAACTTTAATCAATGGCTCGATCGCGGGATTAGTTTCCATTACGGCTGCCTGCAATTCTGTAACGACACCAATAGCAATACTGATTGGGGCTGTTGGGGGTATAACAATGCTCTTAGTAACTAACTGGATTGAGCATTGGGGAATCGACGATGGTGTGGATGCAGTTGCTCTCCATGGATTTGCTGGTGCTTGGGGAACTTTAGCTGTCGGATTATTTAGCGATTTAGAAATTTTAAACACGGGTTTGAGTCGCCATGAGCAAGTTTTGGTGCAGCTTTTGGGGATTGGTATTTGCTTTGTCTGGAGCTTTGGTCTGACTTATCTCATTTTGCGCAATATTAATCGGCTCTATCCCCTGCGGGTGACTGTGGCGGAGGAAGAGATCGGACTAAATATTTCTGAACACAATGCCAAAACCGAGGTTTACGAATTATTTCGGGTAATGGATGAACAAGCTGCAACCCAAAATTTTAGTCTACGGGTACCAGAAGATCCCTTCACTGAAGCGGGTAAAATTGCCCATCGTTATAATCAGGTAATGGCATCCTTAGAAGGCTATGCCCAACGGTTAGAAGATCTTAACGCCAACTTGGAGTATACCGTCGCCCAGCGCACAGCCGAGCTAGCTTACGCTAATGGGGAATTAACCAAAGTCAATAGTGAATTACAACGTCTCGATCAACTTAAGGATGAATTTTTAGCCAATACTTCCCATGAACTGCGTACTCCTCTCAACAGCATTATTGGGATTAGTGAATCCTTGATCGATGGAGCAACTGGAATACTTAATCAACAAACTTCGGCAAATTTAGCCATGATTGCTAACAGTGGTCGTCGTTTATTTAATTTAGTCAGTGATATTCTTGATTTCTCCCAAATATTGAATGAAACCTTGAGTCTGCAATTAAAATCAGTGAGTCTAAGGGAAGTAGTGGAAGTAGTGCTACTGCTTTGTCGTCCTTTAGTGGGTAACAAAGACTTACAGTTAGTTAATGCGATCGCTGGTGATCTCCCCCCAATCAGGGCGGATGAAGATCGTCTGCAACAAATTCTTTACAATCTGGTGGGTAATGGGATCAAATTTACTGAGCAGGGGCGAGTGGAGGTCAGGGCAGTTTTAGGAGATAGGGGAGATTTAATTACTGATCAGTCTTATCTGACTATTACTGTGGCGGATACGGGTATCGGTATTCCAGAGGATAAGCGCGATCGCGTCTTTGAATCTTTTGAACAGGGAGCAGGTTTTTCGGCTCGCGAATACGGTGGTGTTGGCTTAGGTTTGGCAGTTACTAAAAAATTGGTGGAGTCTCATGGTGGAGAGATCTGGTTAGAGTCTACTGTAGGTAGGGGTTCTCAGTTTAGCTTTACCATGGCGATCGCTACTGAAGAGGAGTCGCCAACGACTGAAGTGTCTCCGTTTCAAGATAGTATCAGTGCTTTATCCCTTGTACAGCAACCCCAAGTCCCCACTTATCAGCCAGTTAAAACCAATAATGCCAAGATCAGCGTTTTAGTAGTAGATGATGATCCTGCCAACCTACAGGTGCTAATTAATAATTTAGCTCTCGAAAATTATGCGATCGCCCAGGCAAGCAACGGTATGGAGGCTTTGGCATTGCTGGAAAATGGTTTAGAACCCGATATTATTTTGCTAGACGTAATGATGCCCAAGATGACGGGATACGAAGTAGTAGCCAAACTCAGAAAAAATCATCCCGCAGATCAGCTACCGATCGTGCTTTTAACGGCTAAAACTCAGGTGCAAGATATCGTGACAGGTTTTGATGTCGGTGCCAATGACTATCTCAATAAGCCCGTTTCTCGCAATGAATTGATGGCGCGCATTCGGACTCATACTAATCTGCGTCATCTACGACAAGAAAATTTACGCCAGACTAGCGAACTACAAAGAGCCAAAGATAAGTTGGTTGAATATAACCTCAATTTAGAACAAATAGTCAAGGAACGCACCGCAGAACTTTCCCAAACCCTAGAAATCCTCGAAGCGACCCAATCTGAACTGGAGATCGAAAACGCTTTACTCAGAAGCGATGAACAATCTATCTGTTTTGACTATCAGGTAGGAGGTAGTTTACCAATGAATGCTCCTACTTATGTTGTTCGCCAAGCAGATCGACTTCTTTATCAGGCGTTACAAGCGGGTGAGTATTGTTATATTCTTAATTCTCGACAAATGGGTAAGTCTAGTCTGCGGGTGCAGATTATGAAACGTTTGCAGGGAGAAGGCTTTAACTGTGTGGCGATCGATCTCTCAGAAATTGGTAATCGACAAGTTACTGCCGAACAATGGTATGCAGGCTTTCTCTATGGGTTAGCTAGTGGACTGGAATTGATTAACTTAGGGGAAATTCGTAATTGGTGGCGATCGCATGATTTTCTCTCTCCTGTGCAGCGTTTGGGAGAGTTTATCGAGCAGGTATTGCTCAAAAAAATAACCGCCCAGACTGTCGTTTTCATTGATGAACTAGATAGTATCTTAAATCTAAGCTTTAACGCTGATGATTTTTTGCTGCTACTGCGTAGTCTACTCAATAAGAGAGCCGATCAGGAACAGTATAACCGCCTGTCCTTTGTGTTGTTGGGGGTAGCAACTCCTTCTCAACTAATTCAAGATAAAAACCGCACCCCTTTCAATGTGGGACAAGCGATTCAACTTAGTGGTTTTAGGATACACGAAGCCCAACCTCTACTTAGAGGATTAGCAGATCGCCTTAATAGTCCTCAAGTCGTACTAAATGAAGTGCTGGCTTGGACTGGTGGTCAACCTTTTCTCACTCAAAAGATCTGTAAACTGATCTGTGATGCTCCCGAACCAATACCGACTAATGACGAACTAAAGTGGGTACAAAACTTAGTCAAAAATCAGATCATCGACAACTGGGAGGCACAAGACGAACCAGAACATCTTAAAACTATACGCGATCGCCTTCTGAGTCAACCAGATAAAATAATTCCTGTGCTGCAACAGTATCAACAAATCTTACAGCAGAAGGAAGTATTGGATAATAATAGTCCAGAACATACAGAACTATTGCTGTCGGGGCTAGTAGTCAAAAGAGAAAGCAGGTTAACTGTCGCTAACTACATCTACGCCACTATTTTTAATCAAGACTGGATTACTAAAGTATTGACTTCCTCCCATCGCTAAACCACTGACTAGGCTGTGACTTCGTAATTATCTATAGCGTGAGCTTGGTTGTGTCGCAAAAACAAGGAACGAAGTAATAGGCTTTTACCTTTTATCTTTTACCTTTTACCTCCCCAACAGCGTGGTTCGACCAACCGTAGCCCACGCTCAAAACTAGCAAATTTTGTACTCATCGAACTCACCTAGAGCAGTCTACAGATGTGCTAATCTACACGACAGTTAATTAGTTTCAGATTGAATTACCGTCAACCATGCAACTTGAACCCATCGCAATTATTGGTATCGGCTGTCGTTTTCCAGGGTCAGAGAATCCTGATGCTTTCTGGTCAATGATTCGGAATGGCATTGATGGGATATCGGAAGTTCCCCCATCTAGGTGGGATATAGATGCCTATTATGATCCAGACAAAACTAAGCCAGGTAAGGCTAATACTCGTTGGGGTGGTTTTCTCCAAGATATTGATCAGTTTGATCCACAGTTTTTTGGTATTGCCCCTAAAGAGGCGGTAACCATGGATCCACAACAACGTCTCTTGTTAGAAGTTGCCTGGGAAACTTTAGAAGATGCTGGTCAAATTCCTCAAGAGCTTAAAGGGAGTAAGACAGGGGTATTTATTGGCATTGGCACCCACGATTATTCAATTATGCTGTGGCAACAGCCTGTCAGTGAACCCTATGCAACTACGGGGACAGGTAACTGTATTGCTGCTAACCGTATTTCCTATAGTTTTGACTTTAAAGGGCCAAGTTTGGCGGTAGATACGGCTTGTTCTTCTTCTTTGGTGGCGGTTCATTTAGCTTGTCAAAGTATTTGGACAGGGGAATCTGAACTTGCTTTGGCAGGTGGGGTTAATATGCTATTGCTGCCAACGATTATGGTGGGCTTTAGTAAGGGTGGCTTTATGTCTAGCGAGGGAAGATGTAAGAGTTTTGATGCTGGTGCTGATGGTTATGTTAGGGGAGAAGGGGCAGGTTTAGTCCTATTAAAACCTCTGTCTCAGGCTCAAGCAGATGGTGACGATATTTATGGCGTAATCCTTAGCAGTGCAGTTAATCAGGATGGTTTAAGTGATGGTATGGCTGCACCCAATCCTGTGGCGCAAGAAGCAGTTTTACGAGAGGCTTACCACAAAGTGGGTATTAATCCTTCTCAAGTAGATTACGTCGAGGCTCATGGTACAGGGACAAGAGTAGGAGATCCTATTGAAACTAAAGCTTTAGGGGCAGTTTTCGGTGAGCAACGTTCACCAGGAGACAATTGCTTAATTGGTTCAGTTAAAACCAACATCGGGCATACGGAAACCGCAGCGGGGATTGCAGGGATTATCAAGGTGGCGTTGGCACTTAAACACAAGCAGATTCCCCCCAGTTTAAATTTTAATACCCCTAATCCTGCGATCGCATTTAACGAACTCAATCTTGAGGTGGTTACTAAGTTAACTCCCTGGGTGAAAGATCATCCCTTAATTGCAGGAGTGAATTCTTTTGGTTTTGGTGGGACTAATGCTCATATTGTGATGGGGGAAGTTGGGGATGGGGAGAGACAAGGGAGGCAAGGGAGACAAGGGGGACAAGGGAGACAAG
>CBDUCX010000206.1:0-10259 GCA_965365755.1 uncultured Pleurocapsa sp. | reverse complement strand
TTATTGATGAACCCTTTGATTACATGACTCGCGAATTAAGCGAAGTTTCTGTTTAGTTAACAAAAATTTACATTTACCAAGTAACACGATCAGCGATCGCTCTCGATAGTATTTAAGTTCTATTAAAGAGCGATCGCTTTTTGATGTAGTCGCTTTTTTTTAAAGTAGAATATTTGTTCTATATTTATTCTGTAAGAATCCAGCATAATTATTAATGGCAGAAATTAACAACTTACCTCCAGCTAGTATTGAGGCAGAAGAAGCAATCTTAGGTGGCATCCTGTTTGATCCCGAAGCGATTACCAGGGTGGGAGAATTAGTAGTTAAGGATGCTTTTTATGTTAAAGCGCATCAAGAGATCTATCAGGCAGCTTTAAGTCTTAATGTCAAAGGTAAGCCCACGGATTTTATTTCTGTAAGTACTTATTTGAGCGATCGCGATTTGCTGGAACAGGTGGGGGGTACAACTAAATTGGCGCAGTTACTCAACCGTACTGTGTCGGCGGTTAATATAGACCGCTATGCCAACCTGATCATGGAAAAATATGTCCGTCGTCAGTTAATCACTTCAGGGCATGAAATTGTCGATCTGGGATACGATAATACTTCAGAATTAGAGGTTGTCTTAGATGCTGCGGAACAAAAGATCTTCCGTCTGACTCAAGAACGTCCTCAAGAAGGTTTAGTTCCCATTGCGGAAACTTTGGTTAATACCTTTAATACCATTGAAGAACTGCATCAGGAAACCGCTTTACCTGGTGTTCCCTCTGGTTACTATGACTTGGATGCCATGACTAGTGGTTTTAGTCGTTCTGATCTGATAATTATTGCTGGTAGACCATCAATGGGAAAATGTTTGGCTGCCAACTCTGAGTTAGTTTGTCGAGATGGCAGTGTTAAAACGATTCAAGAAATTTATCACCATCAACAAGAATCTCTTCTAACTCTGCAATCCGATGGGAAATTTAATTGGACAAAACCATCAGCATTTATCGATGATGGAATCAAGCCTGTTTATCGAGTGATTACTCGTTTAGGAAAAAAAATTGAGACTACTTTAACTCATCCATTTCTCACAATTCAAGGTTGGCATAGCCTAGGAATGCTGAAAGCAGGAAACAAAATAGCCGTACCGCGTGAGATGAGATCCTTCGGAGATCTGACTATTTCTGAGGCTAAAATCAAACTGCTAGCTTATCTAATTGGTGATGGATGTTTAACAAAAACCTGCCCTGAGTTGACCAATAGTAATTCAGTCATCAGAAACGAATTCGCCGAGGCAGTTAAGATCTTTGAGGGAAGATACTCTATCAGTAAAAGTAGTCCCAATGCTTTGACGTTATGGCTAAAAGAATTGAATTTATGGGGCAAAAATGCTCATCAGAAAACAATTCCCCAGCTTGTCTTTACTCTACAATCTCATTTAATCGCTTTATTTCTCAATCGTTTATTTGCTACCGATGGTTGGGCGACGGTGTTGACTAGCGGTCAATCGCAACTGGGTTATGCTACTGTCAGCGAGAAATTAGCCAGACAAGTACAGCACTTATTATTGAGGTTTGGGGTTATTGCCTGTTTAAAAGAGCGTTCCGTTAAATATAACCAGGAATGCAGAAAGGTTTGGCAGCTAGATATTACTGATGCTAAATCGATTAAGAATTTCATTGATGCAATTGGCATATTCAGCAAAGAAAAAGCTTTGGATGCTGTTCGTGAAGCAATATCAAATAGAAGATATCAGACCAATAAAGACCTAATTCCTGTAGAAATTTGGCAAGAATTAAGGCAAGCAAAAGGAGTAGAATCCTGGTTATCGTTAGCTAAACGTGCAGGAATAAAAGGTTATAACAATATTCATGTTGGTCAACGGGCTTTATCTAGAGAAAGATTATTCAAGCTGGCATATGCCTTAGATAATCTTCCGCTGCAAAATTTAGCTACTAGCGAAGTTTACTGGGACGAAATAGTAAGTATTGAATACGTCGGAAAACAGCAGGTTTACGATCTGACTATTCCAGAAACTCATAACTTTGTCGCTAATGACATCTGTGTCCACAATACAGCGTTTTCCTTATGTGTCGCCTCTAATATCGCCAGGGATTCTAAATTACCCATTGCTGTATTCAGTTTAGAGATGTCGCGGGAACAATTAACCCAGAGATTGTTATCTAGTGAAGCAAGAATTCCCAGTAACCGTCTACGTTCAGGTAGGATTGCCCAAAATGAGTTTGGACAGTTGATTGATGGAGTAGAAAGACTTTCCGAATTACCCATCTATATCGACGATACGGCTAACTTAACAGTAATGCAAATGCGATCGCAAGTCCGTCGTCTACAAGCACAGCAAAAAGATCCTTTAGGCTTAGTGATGATTGACTATCTTCAGCTAATGGAAGGCGGAGACAACGATAATCGGGTGCAGCAGCTATCTAAAATGACGCGGAGTTTAAAGGGTTTAGCTAGGGAATTAAATGTGCCGATTGTGGCTTTATCTCAGTTAAGTCGGGGGGTGGAACAAAGAACTAATAAACGTCCTATGCTATCTGATTTAAGAGAGTCGGGTTGCTTGTCTGGAGATAGTCTAGTCACGATGGCTGATACTGGAAGGCGAGTACCAATCAAAGATTTGGTTGGTAAGTCTGGATTTAAAGTTTGGGCATTGAATCAAACTACTAAAAAAATTCAACCAGCTTTAGTTAGTAATGCTTTTGCTACGGGTGTTAAATCGGTTTTTAGCTTGCAAACTGCTTTAGGCAGGAAAATTATCGCCACAGCTAATCATAAGTTTTTGACTATTGATGGTTGGAAAAGATTAGATGAATTGGTTACAGGAAATTATATAGCTATTCCTCGCATCTTACCTAGTTCAATTTCTTCAACTATTAGCCCAGCAAAATTAGCTTTACTTGGTCACTTGATTGGAGATGGTTGTACCCCACCCCGTCATGCGATTCAATATACGACTAAAGAAAAAGATTTGGCTGATTTGGTTGTTTTACTGGCAACAGAAATATTTGGTGATTCAATAAAACCCAGAGTTCAATTAGAATGTAGATGGTATCAAGTTTATTTACCCGCTAGCTATCACCTTACTCATAAGATTAAAAATCCTATCACGCTATGGCTAGAAGAATTAGGTATTTTTGGTTTACGGTCTTATCAAAAATTTATTCCAGAACTTATTTTTGAGCAATCTCAAGAATCAATTGCTATCTTCTTGCGTCATCTCTGGGTCACCGATGGCTGTATAAAATTGGTTAACGGTAAAAAAGCAACTACTGCTATCTACTACTCCACTAGTAGCGAAAGATTAGCTCGTGATGTTCAATCTCTTCTCATTCGATTAGAAATTAATGCGCGTTTATCTCGACATCCTCAATTGGGAAAAGGAAAAAATCAGTATCATGTCACTATTAGCGGTCAGCCTGACATCATAAGATTCATTGAATTAGTTGGAACTGTTGGAGATTACAAGACGCAAGAATTGACAAGAATTGGAAAGTACATAAAAAGTCGTTCCAGCAATACTAATCGAGATATTATTCCTCACGATATATGGAGAATGCATGCTGTACCTTCTATGCAGCAAAATAAGATAACTGGTCGTCAGATGCAGTCTTTATTAGGCAATAGTTATTGTGGTACTAGTCTTTACAAACAAAACGTCAGTAGAGAACGAGCAAGCAGATTAGCTACTGTGGTTAAATCTCAAGATATTCAACATTTGGCAAATAGTGAATTATATTGGGATAAAATTGTTTCCGTGGAACTTCAAGGGGAAACTGAGGTTTACGATTTAACCGTTCCTGTTCATCAAAATTTTGTTGCCAACGATATAGTAGTTCATAATTCAATTGAACAAGATGCGGATTTAGTCATGATGATTTATCGTGATGAGTACTATAATCCTGATACTCCAGATCGAGGTATTACTGAAGTTAGCATCGTCAAGCATCGTAATGGGCCAGTAGGAACTATTAAACTATTGTTTAATGCTGAATTAACCAGATTTGAAAGTTTAGCCAAGCCAAGCGGTTATTGAAAACTGTACCTAGTTGAAGAGCATCACCTTCTTTACGACAGTTAGTAATCACTCGTCAGGAATGCTGAAACCTTGTAAAGACTGCTCTTCATCGTTTAAATTTTTGCCCTGAATTAGAACGCCAAATCCTCCTAAGCCAGTGGGATCGATTAGCTGATGTAAAGCATCACGACGTTTAAATATTTCGGAAATATTGTATTTACCACTAGATAATTCGTTTAAGCGATCGCCTAACCCCAAAGCCATTAAAAACAGTCCTTGCCGAGTAAAGCCGATGGTTTGCAGGTTAGACAATTCTCCTTGTCGTTTCAAGGCAGTAAAATTAATGTGGGCAGTCAGATCCTGATAGCCCAAATTAACATAGGGGTTATCATGACGGCGATGTTGATAATAACACTGTAGAGTTCCTCGACTGCGGCTAGGACGATAATATTTATCAGCAGGATAACCATAGTCGACGGTTAATACATACCCCCGTTTTAATTTACTAGCGATCGTGGTAAGCCAGTCTAAGGCGTTGAGATTTACTTCCGAACGATAACCTTCAGGATACTGTGGTTGTAATAAGTCAACCTCAATTAAATCGAAATACCAAGCTAGTTGGTCGGTAGATATCTGCTCAACAATCTCGGTTAATTGATTTTCGTGAATAGTGAGATAGACTTCCTGGAGTTGATTCTTACTTTTTGTAACCAGATGTACGGGAAAAGCATCAACAAGTTCATTAGAGAAAAAACACCCCTCAATACTATCTGCGGGAAGATCAGACCAAGTTTGCCAACTAAAATCAAAATAATCAAAATTAGTCCCAGATTTAAGTAATTCTTGCTGCTGTTTAATTAAGGCTGGGGACTGCTCGATAATAATATATTTAAGAGCTTGAATTAAAGCCGATTCATCTCTATCACTGAAGAAATTAACAATATCTTGCGCCAGTTCTCCATTTCCTGCACCCATTTCAATCAAATAAAAAGGATCAGGACAACCTAATTTGTGCCACATTTCTCGGAACTGTATTGCCAGCAACTCACCAAAGTCTTTACCTAAAGAAGAAGAGGTGAAAAAATCTCCTTGGGAGCCAATGCTAACCTTCCCAGAATTATAGTAGCCATATTTTTGTTCATATAAAATCGTTGCCATATACTGAGCAAAAGTGATTCTATGGAAATTTGAGCGCTCAATTTCAGTCATCAGAATCTTCTGTAACTGCTGAGAATTAGAAAATTTTGACAAATTCATCATCAAATTGACCCTGGCTAGAAACTATATCTTTAATTATCTAACTAAGAGGACTATTTTCAAGGTGTCACATCAATACTTAGTTTTGATGATGATTGATGTAAGCTGTGGGGGAATTTAATTATGTTAGATATGATTATGTTCTAAGTTTAACTGTAGTGGAATTCTGAATCATGAGATATGGTATAAACCGATTTAAATAATTCAAAGTGAATGAGTGGTTTAAAAAATAAGATTAAAGCAGCTACCTTAGTCGATATACTTCAGATTCGCGCCCAGGAACAGCCTCATCAGACGATATACAATTTTTTAGTAGATGGTGAAACAGAAGAGATTAGGCTAACCTATAGTCAACTGGAGCAAAAGGCAAAAGCGATCGCGGCATACCTTCAGGCTGTGTGTTCTCCTCAAGATCGAGTCTTATTACTATTTCCTGCGGGATTAGACTATATTACTGCTTTTTTCGGTTGTCTTTATGCAGGAGTAATTGCTATTCCAGCTTATCCTCCTCGACCTAATCGCTCTTTAAGTCGTATTCAGAATATATTACAAAACGCTCAAACTAACTTCGCTCTAACAACTAGCGAAACACTACAAAGCTTGTCGCGTCAACTTGAGCGTACTCGGGAGTTACAAAGTTTGAATTGGATTACTACTGACACTTTAAACAGTAATCTAGAGCAAGAATGGTGTCAGCCTAATATCTCCCAAGATGACATTGCTTTTTTACAATATACCTCTGGTTCTACGGCAGAACCTAAAGGAGTAAAAATTGCCTATAAAAATTTGCTGCATAATTTAGAAGCGATTCATCGCTGCTTTAGACATTCTGAGCAAAGTAGAGGGGTTATCTGGCTGCCTCCATATCATGATATGGGTCTAATTGGTGGAGTTCTCCAGCCTCTATTCGGTAACTTTGCGGTGACCTTAATGTCTCCGTTGATCTTTCTGCAAAATCCTTTGCGCTGGCTCAAAGCAATTTCCCACTACCAAGCCACAACTAGCGGTGGACCCAACTTTGCCTATGATCTCTGTGTACGTAAATTTAAACCAGAACAACTTGCGGGATTAGACCTCAGTAGTTGGCAAGTGGCATTTAATGGTGCAGAACCAATTAATCATGAAACCCTCAACAAGTTTGCCCAAACTTTTGCCCCTTACGGATTTGACTATTCAGCTTTTTATCCTTGCTATGGCATGGCAGAGGCTACGCTGATTATTTCTGGAGGCTCTCAAGATGCAGCGGTGGTGACTAAAAAAGTTCAAGGCAAAGCCTTAGAAGAAAATAAAATTATAGCTGCTCACAGTAATGAATCTTATCCCCGCACTCTAGTTAGCTGTGGTAGAAGCCTAATTAATCAAAAAATTGCGATCGCCAATCCTGAAACTTTGGTCAACTGTAAACCAGGAGAAGTAGGAGAAATTTGGGTATCTGGTTCTAGTATCGCTCAGGGTTACTGGAGACAGCCTGAGATCTCTGAAGCGACTTTTGCTGCTTATCTGAAAGACACTAACGAAGGCCCTTTTTTACGTACTGGTGATCTCGGTTTTTTAGATCAGGGAGAGCTATTTTTCACAGGTCGTCTCAAGGATATGATCGTAATTAAAGGGCGCAATCATTATCCTCAAGACATAGAAAAAACTGTGCAAGAAACTACTGCTTGGATTAGACCAAGCTGCGTGGCTAGCTTCTCGGTGGATATTCAAGAAGAAGAAAAATTAATTGTTCTAGCTGAGGTGGAGCGCCGCTACTGGACTAGTAAACGTAATGGTGGTAAATCATCCTCTCAAGAGATGATCGGGGTTAAGGAACTAACTCAATTGATTCGACGAGAGGTATCTAGAAATCATGACCTTCAGGTATATACAACTCTACTAATCAAACCTGGTAGTTTACCCAAAACTTCTAGTGGCAAAATTCAACGCCATGCCTGCCGTATAGAATTTCTCGCTAATACTTATGAGAGTTTACCTTTTTGACCAAGACTAATATTGGAATTTATCTTCTCTCAGTATGCTTGGTAGTTTATCTCAATATTGGGATGGTTTAGCTTGTGCTTGCTGTTTTTAAAATTCAGCGAAGTTTAATCAAGCTTGTATGACCGTCGCCGCATGTACTGAGAGTGCGGACTGAATTAATGTTCAAATCAGCAACGCCGTATACTTAAACCACTAAACCTGAGATAATAGTCAGCGATTAGAAAATGTATTAGCCTAAGCTAAATCTTGCCAACTTACATAGATATGTTCTTTGCGTTTCAGTTTCAATCTCCTGGCCCAATTATTTTTGAGATTGGTCCAATCGTAGTTCGTTGGTACGGCTTGTTAATTGCGACCGCAGTTTTGCTCGGTGTAATTCTGTCTCAGTATTTAGCCAAGCGTCGTCGTGTCAATCCAGATTTGCTGGGGGACTTAGCAATCTGGCTAGTTGTTACGGCTATTCCTTCCGCTCGCCTCTATTATGTTGCATTTCAATGGCAGCAATATGTTCAGCGTCCTTGGTGGCATATGTTAGCTATTTGGGAAGGTGGCATAGCAATTCACGGTGCAATTATTGGTGGTACAATCGCCACGATTATTTTTGCTCGAATTAAGCAGGTTTCTTTTTGGCAGCTATTAGACTTAGTGGCACCATCTTTAATCTTAGGTCAAGCAATTGGACGTTGGGGTAATTTCTTTAACTCGGAAGCTTTCGGTAAGCCAACAGAGTTGCCTTGGAAACTTTTTATTGCCCCCCGATATCGCCCTTTAGATTTGATAAACTATGAATATTTTCATCCCACTTTTCTCTACGAATCTCTCTGGAATCTAGAGATATTTGCCCTACTGCTGTGGTTATTTTTCTGGGGATTGAAAAGAAATACTCGACTTAAAACGGGAACAATCGCCGCTGTATATTTAATCGGCTATAGTCTCGGTCGAGTCTGGATTGAATGGTTACGTACTGATAGCCTCATGCTTGGGCCTTTAAAAGTCGCTCAGGTAGTCAGTTTGAGTGCGATCGCTTTAGGTTTCCTAATTCTCGCTTGGCTGTACTGGTTTAAACGACCATTGCCTGATGTAGTTTCGGTCAAGAAACGGCAAGATATCTCTAGTAACAGACCATAATTAATCGCCTAATCGCAAAACAAAAGATTTATTTATTATTTAATGAAATTAACTCAAGTCGCGCTCCAACCTGCTGTCTATATCATTGGTGCAGGGCCTGGAGATCCCGAATTACTAACTTTAAAAGCTTATAAAATACTGTCTCAGGCTGATGTCATTCTCTATGCGGATTCTTTAGTACCGAAGCAGATCTTACAGGATGTCCGTAGTGATGCTGAATTAGTCGCGACGGGCAATAAAACTCTAGAGCAGATCATTCCTCTGGCAATTGAGCGAGTCAGACAAGGTAAATCAGTCGTACGTCTACACTCTGGAGATCTTACTTTGTATAGTGCTATCGGCGAACAGATACAGGCTTTTACTGATGCCAACATTCCCTTGGAATTAATTCCTGGTATTAGTGCTTTTCAGGCTGCTGCCGCCAAACTTAGTACTGAGTTGACTATTCCAGAGCTTGTACAGACTATCATTTTAACGAGAATCAGCGGCAAAGCATCATCTGTACCTGAAGCCGAAGAATTAGCTTCCTTAGCTGCTCACAAAGCTAGTTTGTGCCTTTATTTAGCCGCTCGCCATAGCTCAAAAGCACAGCAGAAGTTGTTGCAACATTATCCAGAAGATACTCCTGTAGCGGTTTGTTATCGTGTGGGTTGGCAAGATGAACAAATCTGGGTTGTCCCACTATCAAAAATGGCTGAGGTCACTAGAGAAAATAACTTAATCAGAACTACGTTATATTTGATAAGTCCTGCACTGCAAGGAGCTGTCACTACACGTTCTCGCTTGTACCATCCCGAGCACTCTCACTTGTTTAGACCAGCAAAAAAAATGATGAAAGAGCAGAACTTCAAAAATTAAACTTCATAATATTCTCATGCTTAAATCTAACCAGTGGGATCTGGTTATCGGTGCACTACTAGAAATATAGTCAACTCCAGTTTCTGCTACAGCACGAATAGTTTTCAGAGTAATATTACCTGATGCTTCTATTCTGACCCGAGAATTTGTCTCCCGAATTATCTTAACCGCTTGAGTCATTTTTTCAGGAGACATATTATCCAGCATGATAATATCTGCACCATATTGTAAAGCTTGCTCCACTTCTTCTATATTTGTTGTTTCTACTTCTATGTTTAGAGGATAGGGAATATTGTTTCTTAAAAGTGCGATCGCTTTTTCAATTCCTCCTGCTGCCTTGATATGGTTGTCCTTAATCATCACTGCATCATCTAATCCCATCCGATGATTAGCCGCGCCACCTACCCGCGTGGCATATTTCTCTAATATTCTTAACCCAGGAGTAGTCTTTCTCGTGTCTACTAACTTAGCTGGCAAATCATCAATCTTTGCCACATAGCTGCGAGTGGCTGTTGCAATTCCACTCAAGCGCATTGCTAAATTTAGTGCCACTCTCTCCCCAGTTAATAAGGCTTTTCTACTTCCTTGTATGCTGGCAATCTGTGTGCCAGACTTACAGAAATCTCCTTCTTCTATATCAAGAGTAAATTTAGCTTTCTTATCCAATAGTTCAAAAACTCTAGCTGCGATCGATAATCCTGCAATTACCCCATCCTCTTTGGCAATCCATATCGCTTGATTAGTTTCGGATTCACTGCTAAATAGTCCCTGAGTCGTAAAGTCGCCCCTGCCAATATCTTCTAATAACCAATCTTGTAACAAGCGATCGACGATTATGAAGGAAGGTAAACTAGCCATAAAAAAAATTTCGCTGTTTCGAGAAATAAAATTCAATGCCTTAACACTATAGCTGGGAAAGCTTGAAAGACGATTATGAAATACAAAAACCGAGAAAAGTAAAAAAAGATGGGATTCAGGGGTTGACTTTAGAGAGTAGGTTGCCTATATTGGT
>CBDUCX010000205.1:0-10284 GCA_965365755.1 uncultured Pleurocapsa sp. | reverse complement strand
ATTGCCATTGCTCTAAAATACCCTGGCGAATAGCATCGTCCAATTCATCTAAAGTTTTAGATTCGCCTTGATACTGTAAACATCCCGCAACTTGTTCTAACTTAGTTTCCTGAAAAGGCTGTTTGGGTTTAAGCAGAATACCATCACCTGTATTAATCGCAATTAATTCTTGTCCTGCTAACCAGTGATGAGCATCCCTTAGCTTTTTGGGAATGATTACTTGACCTTTGCTAGAAAGTCTGGTGGTTTCCATGAATGAAAAACAAGTAAGATTCTAGTAAGAATTATAGCATCTGTATTAACCAGTAACTAAAGCGGTATCCCTTGCTAATCGACCATCTTCCATATGGACAATGCGATCGGCTATATCGAGAATGCGGTTATCGTGAGTCACCAAGAGAATCGTGCAGCCTTGTTCTTTGGCTAATTGCTGCATAATCTCTACAATGTTACGCCCCGATTTACTATCTAATGCTGCGGTAGGTTCGTCGGCTAAGACTAACTGTGGTTGACTGACTAAAGCACGAGCGATCGCCACACGTTGTTGTTGACCTCCAGAAAGGCTATCGGGGTAGAAATTGACTTTATCTCCTAAGCCTACTGCTTCTAAGATATCCGAAGTCATGGTATTACGTTGTTTAAAAGAAATATCTTGGTGCAATCTTAAAGACATGCGGACATTTTGTTCTGCGGTGAGACAAGAGAGTAAGTTATGGGATTGGAAGATAAAACCAATCTGGTTACGAACCTTAACTAATTCCTTTTTACTGGCACCATACAGTTCTTGTCCTAGAATGTTCACACTGCCTGACTGTACGGAACGTAAACCGCCAATGAGAGTTAAGAGAGTGGTTTTGCCGCTACCCGAAGGGCCTGTCATAATCACAATCTCGCCAGCAAAGATATCTAAATCCACGTCAAATAATACGGACTTGCGTAGTTCACCTTTGCCAAAAGCGTGGTTAAGATTACTAATAGTCACAACACGTTTAGGAGACATGATTAACGGTTAGTGGTTAGTGGTTAATAGATTGCTCTTTTTTATTTATTTTCAATTTAATTGTGGATAAAGACCTTGAAGAAGTTGTGAGTGTAAACTAAATTATGTTGCCCAAACTCCGCTTAATTATTGGTTGGATAGCTATCATTTCGCCCCTGCTGCATATCCTGTCCGATATTCTGGAAGTATTTGGCGGTGGTTTTGCTGCCAGTCAACTATGGATCAACTATCTTGCTTTTCTGCCGATTCCTGGGCTAATGATTGGTCTTTATGCATTCCAGCGTCCTCGTTCTAGTTGGATGAGTTTAACTGGTGCGGTTTTTTATGGAACATCCTTTATTTTCTTTGCTGGGACAACTTTGTACGCTTTGATATCCAAAACAGCAGATTACTCTACCTTACTTGATGAATTAGGCAGCATCTATACTTTTCATGGCGGACTGATGGTCGCAGGAGGAATTTTATTTGGTATGGCTGTGATTAAAGCTAGGGTTTTACCAAGATGGACAGGATGGTTGTTAATACTTGGAGTCAGTTTAAATCTTCTCTTTCGTCTGCTGGCATTTCCCGATCTGAGTCAGATCATCGGCAGCATAGTTAGAAATATTGCTTTTGTCGGCATGGGTCTAGCTATTTTACATAGGAAACGGATTTAGTATAATTAGGCGTTGCTAATGGGTAATAATCTTTGCCGATGCTATCTAGGGCAAAATAATAATTACCGATGTTCTGCAACGCCTAAGTTGTTCATCTAATTTGGTTGTTTTGCTAACAATTCGTTGCTTGGCAGTTTTTCATTTAAATTTGCCTCAGAATCTTTAATATGAACATAAAGATTAGGAACTATTTGTCCTTTACGGTCAAAACTCACCATTTGAGTTCGATTAATATCGTAGTTCTTATTTAACTCTTCTAAAGCTGTATATAAAATCTCACCTGATTCGTCTTTTTCGATGGTTGGATCTGGGTTAAAAAAGCGACCATAATTGGGTTCTACTACTACTACCTTGGACTGGAGAATTGGTTTGATGAAATAATCTTGTTCTTTTTCACTTTGTTGAGTTAAATCGTTGGCGCTCAAACTGGAAATGGTTATTTGCATCAAAATTGCGGTAGCAATAGCAATAGGTGCAATAAATTTTCTAAACATAGGTTTCTTTTAAGAATGAATGACAGGAATTAAAAATTGCTAACAGCAGACGAATTTAGCCAAACAGACAGTGGAAGTTCGGCTGAGTTGACCAGCACTTTCCAAAATTTATTGGTCTTAGACGCACTGCAATTCTTTAAGTATTGTTTATGAGTGTAACAAAAGATTACAAACAATTCAGAAAACTATATCTAAAGTCAGAAAACTATAACTAAAATACTTCCGCAGGATAGGCGGATTGCAGTTTGTGAATTGCGATTACGCTCCGCGTAGCCTTCGGATCGCATCTGCTTGTTATTTTTCCGCTATTACCAACATCTCATAATCTTCAGTTGTTAATTGATCCTGACGACTAAAAGCACCAAGTTTGGCAGCAAATATATCAATAACTTGGAAATTGAGTGTTGTTAAAAGCCAAGTTATTTCCGATGGAACATAATATCTTTCGTTACATTCCAGTTCTTTTGTATTACCAAGATCGTCCTCAATCTGGATCGTATTGCGATCGCGAAATGTCATTAAATCAAATGAGTGATTGCTAGATGTGGCATTCCCTTCTTGCGTTGCTGAAGCGAGAAATTCTTGCACAGAATGAAATAAAGGAAATAATCCGTTTAAGGTGGTAAAGATTAATTTTCCTGTTGGCTTCAAAGCGTTGCTGGCATTGCAAAGAATTTGAAAATTCATTTCATCGGTTTCCATTAAGGAAAAAGCGCCCTCGCAAAGCATAATTACCAAATCAAATTCATTAACAAAAGTAAGTTTTCTAGCGTCCTGCTTCTTAAACTCAATTTGCAAATTTTGCTCAAATGCTTTCTGTTTAGCCCTTTTTAATTGAGATTCTGATAAATCAATTCCCGTAACGTTATAGCCTCTTTTTGATAATTCAATTGAATGTCTTCCAGTTCCACATCCGAGATCTAGAATTCTCTTAGTTTTATCATAGTTAATTTCTTGTTCAATAAAATCACATTCTCCAATTGTTCCTTGGACGAAACTTTCTTGATCATATTTCATGCCATAGTTTTCAAATAATGCTTCATACCACTGTTTCATCATTTTTTCTCCTTAGATATTGGCGATCGCTTACTAACTACTGTACAGACAAGGCATGCCTTGTTTCTAGCCAACTAAAATATTTCCGCAGGATCGGCAGATTGAAGCTTGCGGATTGCGATCGCATCTATAATGACAACATAAAAGCGTGATCTTGCTAATGGCTAAAGATATTTTTCACGACACTGTTAAAAAAGCTTTAGAAAAAGATGGTTGGCTAATTACCCATGATCCTTATCGTTTACGCTATGGCATTGTTGATGTGTATATCGACCTTGCAGCCGAAGAAGCGATCGCTGCTGAGAAGGAGGGACGTAAAATTGCAGTAGAAGTCAAAAGTTTTGTCAGGGGTTCTAATATTTCCGAGTTTCATACCGCCCTTGGTCAGTTCTTAAATTACCGTATTGCTTTAGAATCTTCCGACGAACCTGAAAGAGTGCTTTATTTAGCTGTACCTAAAGACGTTTATCAGACTTTTCTGCGTTTTGAGCCAGCAAAAACAGTTGTTGAACGCTACAACGTTCTCCTCATAATTTATGATGTTAATCAAGAGGTAATTGAAAGATGGATCGGCTAGATAAATATCGTCAAATTATATGCCAGTTTCTTCGGGATTTTGCTACGGATGATCCTGAAGCTCAACTTATCTTTGATCCAGAACGCGATCGCTTTTTAGTAATGCATGTTGGCTGGCGTAATGATTATCGTATCTATGGCTGTGCCATACAGTTAGATTTGATTGATGGTAAGGTGTGGATTCAGAATAACAGCACTGAAGTGTATGTTGATCAAGAATTGATTAAAAGAGGTATAGAGGCTAAGGATATTGTACTGGGCTTTCGTTCTCCTAGTATTCGAGAAAAAATAGCAGCAGCTTTACAAAACCACTAACTACATGTAAAGACAAGGCATGCCTTGTCTCTAACCAACTAAAATACCTCCGCAGGATCAGCGGATTGAAGCTTACGAATTGCGATCGCGCCAGAAGCCAGACACATAGTAACCGTTAAGAAAAATACCCTCAAAGCGACAGCAGATTGCATTGCTAGGGGCATCTTGGTTAAAGTTTCTAGTAAGCCATACATGCCAATGGAAACGCCAAAACCAGGAATAAACCCCAGTACGGCAAGAATAATTGCTTCTTGGAAAACTACGATTAACAAACTTTTGTCAGGATATCCCATCGCTTTAAGGGTGGCATATTCCGCCAAGTGATCATTAACATCGGCAAATAGAACCTGATAGACAATTACTACCCCCACTACAAAGCCCATGGCGACCCCAAAGTTAAAGATTGTGCCTGCGGGGTGGTTTTGCTCCCAAAAGTCCTTTTCTGCTGTAATAAATTCTTGATGAGTCATTACGGCAACGTCTTCAGGTAAGCTGGCTCTAAGTCTTTGCTTGACTGTCTCTAACTCTGCACCAGGTTCAACTTGGAGTACGCCAACTGTCACATTGTCGATACTATCTTTACCGTACAAACGCAGATAATTCCAATCGCTAGTGATCAAATATCCTTCAACCCAGAGAGTGCTACCTAAAGTAAACATCCCCCCAACACTAATTCTGCGCTCTGATATTTCTGTTTTAATTGGTTTTCCTTGGTCAAAAGTTGCGGCAATTGGCCCTAAATCTGGTCTGGCGAGGCGATCAACTAGAACTTTATCTGGTAGTTTAATTTGTTCTAGCTGTTGGTTGACTTCTGGCAGATCGAAGACAGGATGAGCAGGATCGAAAGCCAAAATCGCGACGTTGGTTACTTTCTTTTCCCAGGGATTAATCCAGCCAGCATTAGAATAATAAAAAGGATTAGCTGAAGCAATTCCCTCGACAGCAGCAGCTTGATAAAGATGACGATGGTTAAAGTTTTGACCATCAATGAGAGTTTTCGCCCTAGCACTGACTAAAAATAAATCTCCATTAAGATGTTCGTGAATACGAGTAATACCGCCAAATAAGCTGGTATAAAACCCAAGCTGCATAAAAATTAAGATATCCGCAAAAGCGATTCCCGACACAGCAACAATCATGCGTATTTTTTGATGACTAAGTTGCGCCCAACCCAGAGGGGGTTCTTTGGTGAATTTTTTTAGTAGAGTTTTTAGTGGCATGGTTAGAGACAAGGCATGCCTTGTCTGTACATGTAGTTAGTGCTAGAATACATCGGCTGGATCGGCAGATTGGAGTTTGCGCATGGCGATCGCTCCAGCAGCAATACACATGGAAACTGTGAGGCTAAAAACTCTCAGAGCTACATCAGGTCGTATCGCTATGGGAATCCGTATCAAAGACCCCAGTAGGGCATATATGCCAATTGAACCGATAAATCCTGGAATAAACCCCAAGACAGCAAGAATTATTGCTTCTTGAAAAACAACGCCCAACAGATTCCTATCCGAGTAACCCATGGCTTTGAGGGTGGCGTATTCTGCTAGATGATCGTTAACATCCGAATGTAATACTTCATAAACAATCACCACCCCAGTAGCAAATCCCATCACCACCCCAAAGTCGAATATGATGCCACCAGGATGTTCGGCCCAGTAATCTTCTTCGAATTTTATAAGTTCTTGATGGGTCATCACTTCAATATCGTTTGCTAAATAAGTCTGGACATTCCTCTTTACCGTCGCCAAATCTGCACCAGGCTGGAGGGTGAGGACGCCCACTTTCAGATTATCGATACTGTCTGAGCCAAATAGACGCAGGTAATTCCAATCGCTAGTAATAATGTGTCCATCTATAAAAATACTGCTGCCCAGGGTAAAGATGCCACCTACCTTAATTCTACGCCCCGATATCTCAGTAGTAATAGTTTTTCCTTGATTCAAAGATTCGGGTACAGAACCCAATTTAGACTGGGAGAGACTGTCAAACAGGACTGTATTGGGCAGTTTAATTTGCTCTAGCCCTTGGTTAACTTCTGGCAGCTCGATTACTGGACGGGCGGGATCGAAAGCGATGACGGCTACACTGTATATTTTATTTTCCCAAGGATTAACCCAGTCACCAAAAGAAAAGTACAAAGGGTTAGCCGATGCCACTCCATTTATAGCACTAGCCTGGTGTAAATGACGGCGGGAAAAAGTCTGATTGTCGAGGAGAGATTCAGCGCGGTTGCTGACTAAAAATAAGTCTCCGCGCAGTTGCTTGTGTAGGTTGCTAAAACCATCATAGAAGGCCATTTTGAACCCCAGCATGGTAAAAATTATAATATCGGCAAAGGCGATCGCTATGAGTGCTACCAACAGGCGGACTTTTTTATGACTTAGTTGCGCCCAACCTAAAGGAGGTTCTTTGTTGAATTTTTTCAGTGGATTTTTAATCTTCATGATTAATCCGAATCCTGACTTGTAAATTAGTTAATCCCGCAACCTTGTCACTATCTTGTGGATCGAGGCGCACTTTAACTTCCACCACGCGAGCATCCTTGTCCGCAGCAGGATCGGATTCGAGAACATCTTGTTTTTTTATTTGTAAGCCGATGTGGTCTACCGTTCCCTGTAATTTCCCTGCAAACCCTCCATGTTCGCTGATTACGGTGGCTTTCTGTCCGACTTTTACTCTGCTAATATCGGTTTCATAGACTTCAGCGATCGCATACATGTGATTAGTTCTGCCTAATTCCACAATGCCTTCTCTGGTATCAACTTGTTCTCCTACTAAGGTGTTGATTTTGAGAATTTGACCGTCTATGGGTACGCGCACGTAGTAGTCTTCTAGTTCTGATTTAATTCTGGTTACTTGGGCGATCGCATAATCGACTTCGGCTTGGGCTTCGGCTAAATCTACAGGGCGCACTTCACTGAGTTTATTTAGCATTGCCTGTTCTTGGATAATCTGTTCTTGTAAGGTTGAGATAGTGTTATCTAGCCTGGCTTGTGCTTGATTTAATCTAGCTTGCGATCGCTCGTATAGTTCTTGTTGGTCATCTTGTTGGGATTTACTAACTGCCCCGTCTTGATAGAGAGTTTGATAGCGATCGTAGTTAATTTCGGCATTTTTTAACTCAGCTTGTGCATCGGCTATTTCTGCTTGCCTCTCAATCTTTTCTGTACGCAATTGAGCTTTTAAACGGGCAATATTAGCTCTTTGAGCGGTAATTTCCGCACTCTTGGCTTCTCCTGCCTTAATTTGTGCCAATTTAGCTCTATATACTCTCACATTCTGTTTGGCTTCCGCGAGTTCTGCCTGTTTTTGGTCTAATCCCTGAAGAGTGGCAATCAACTGTTTAGCCGTAACGCGATCGCCTTCTGCTACCAACAACTCATTGACGCGACTATCTTGAGCATTAGCTACGGAAAGTTTAATCACTTCTCCCTCTGGTTCTAATCTGCCTAAAGCTGTCACTGCTATAGGTGCCAACTTAATAATTGGTTCTGGCTCAATAGTTTGGCTTGGTGTCTGAGCAATGTACCAATAAACTATTCCTCCGCCTAAAGTTGCGATCGCCAAAATAGCAATTAACCAAGAATTACCCTTTTTCTTAGTTGGCTGTTGTGGTTTCTCTATAGAAGGTGGATTTGTTGACTTTTTATATCGTAAAAGTTCCATAGTTTGCTCACAGAGAATATATTGAAGGTAGATAGTTACCTATCAGACATATCGCATCACTCCCAACGCCCATCGCTCTATATTCATACTTTTAGGAAAATAATTTGAGGAAGTTGTGAAACTCTAGTAGCCACCAACTACTCTAGAGCGATCGCTTTTATTATGAAATAAGATATAGCGTTTAATTCAATCTAGTAGTTAGGTGTCAGTTGTGATTCCAGTCGGTTACATGTACAAAAAGGTTTGCCGTAGCCCGAAGTGGCTAAAAAGTGTTCAAATCACAGACATCTACTCAGTCAGTCCCTGCATTTCAGAGGATTTTGCTGATTGGATTAACTACTGGAAGCATAACGAATACTGGTTTTTTGACAGTCCCGAGGTCATCGAGCAACTAGCAAAGGACAATGGCTTATCCCTGGAAGGGATGCGTTTATTTTTTTACCTAGCATACGAGAAACAGTGGGATGAGGAGGCGAGGCGATGGATGCCCTATTTTCCTGAGAAGTCTTTTCCGACTAATGTTGTCGCTCCGATAAATTCACGAAGGGAGGGGTATGATATTATTTCCTTTTGTTGCCAGACAAGTGCTGAATGCTCCCCCTTATCGTGCAATCGCATGGCAGAGAAGGTTGATGTTAACAAACACTGTCTAGTGCGAACCTTTGAGGATGCCAAACATCTAGCCGAAACATTCAACAATTGCGAGCCTGGCCCATATCGCATCTTCGAGGTGCATACAGTCAAACCGAATCCTGCTGCCTAACTTTTGAGTAAGATAAGGAGTTAAGGAGCGAGCGAGCAAATTATGGAAATTGACCAATTACTAACAGAAAAACGAGCACAAATTATTGCGATTGCGGCAAAACATGGGGCTAATAATGTGCGAATCTTTGGCTCTGTCGCTCGCCAAGAAGCAGATGAAAAAAGCGATATTGAGCTAATCCATAGTTTTCCAGAATTTCCTCAATCTTTTCAAATTCAGCAATGGGAATTTGAGCCGCAATGGGTTTTTGATTGCTGTCTAATAACCCAAGTTGCTAGTTAAAAAAAGCGATCGCTAAAACACCAATTAATCAGCAATTAAGCTTATTCTTAGCGGACTTTTGCGGACTCTCTTTAGAAGGTGGATTTGTTGACTTTTTGTATCATAAAAGCTCCATAGTTGCTCAGAGAGAATATATTGAAAGTAGATAGTTACCTTGCAGACATATCAAAATCACTACTAACGCCCATCAATCTATATTCATAGTTCTAGAAAAATAATTTGAGCAAGTTGTGAAACTCTAGTAGTCAATTACTACAAACCACTAACAACTAACTACTAACAAAGAAAATGGATGTAGATACTTTATTAGCCAGATACGCCACTGGCGATCGCGATTTTAGCAATGCTGAGTTGAGTGGAGCTAACTTAGCAGGGGCAAAACTGAGCGGCATTAATTTAATTCGCGCTAATTTATCCCACGCTATACTCAGAAATACCAGTCTTAGCGGTGCTTTTCTCGTCTTAGCCGATCTCAGGGAAGCAGATTTAAGGGGTGCTATTGCGATCGTGGTTAATTTCAGTGGCGCGAATATTCAAGATGCAAATTTATCCCATAGTCAACTCACCGAAGCCATTCTAACTGGGACTTGGTTACAACGAGCTAATTTATCCCATGCCAATCTAACTGGTGCAATTCTCGCAGGAGCAAACCTGATTGAAGCTAACTTACAGGGTGCCGACTTACGGGGTGCAAATCTTTATGGTACGGATTTAAGAAAGGCTGATTTGACTGGTGCCAAGATGACTCATGCCAATCTAAGAGGCGCAAATTTAGAGGGTGCAATAATGCCAGATCAGTTGATTACAACGTCCTTTGGGCTGAAGTAACAAGTAACGAGTAACAAGTAATGAGTGTAAGCCAGAAGACGAAATGAAAATTATTAGCAGGAGAAGAACAATGGTAGATGTAACCAAGCTACTAGAAGAATATGCCACAGGAGTCAGGGATTTTGCTGGTGTAAATCTTAATGGTGTCTGTCTATATCGCGCCGATCTTAAAGAAATTAACTTACAAAATGCCAATCTTATCGGTGCTAACCTTAGTGGTGCGGATTTATCAGGGGCAGATTTAAGTAAAGCAAACTTAATCGGCGCTAACCTCAGTGCCGCCAACTTAATTGGTGCTAATCTCCAGAATGCTGACTTAATTGGCGCAAATTTAGGCGGGGCAAAACTAGCTAATGCTAATCTCCAGGAAATCACACTCAATGGCGGTAATATGAGCGGTGCTAACCTTAGTGGTGCTAACCTCAGTCATGCATCTATGAAAGGGGCTAATTTTAGTGGTGCATTTATGAATGCTATTCTCAGGGAAGCCAATCTACGGAGTGCTAACTTAAGCAGTGTTAGTTTAGTGTCAGCAGACTTGAGTGGGGCAAATCTACAGGGAGCGAATCTAGTTGGGGCAAATCTTTCTCAAGCTAACCTCTATGAAACGATTTTAGTTGAGGCTAATTTGAGTAGTGCTAATTTAACAGG
>CBDUCX010000204.1:0-10349 GCA_965365755.1 uncultured Pleurocapsa sp. | reverse complement strand
CTCGTCGATAGCGAAATTATTAAAAAGCAATATTGAAAATATGGACATTACCAGCGATTTACACGTCATTGAAACCAGACCTTTGTTAAGTCCTGCATTTATTAAAAGTGAGTTGCCTATGACGCAAGAAGTTGCTCATCTGGTAACGCAAACTCGCGATCGCATCCGTGATATCCTGGAGGGTAAGGATCAGAGGGTACTGGTAGTAGTAGGGCCTTGTTCGATTCATGATGTTGTCGCAGCCAAGGAGTATGGTGAAAAACTAGTTAAACTGCGATCGCAATTTCAAGATCAGCTAGAGATTGTGATGCGGGTTTATTTTGAAAAGCCTCGCACTAACGTCGGCTGGAAAGGGCTAATCAACGATCCTCATTTAGATAATAGCTACGATATTAATACGGGATTGAGGACAGCAAGAAAGCTATTATTGGATTTAGCAGCAATTGGTTTGCCTGCTGCTACAGAACTACTAGATCCTATTACACCCCAATATATTGCTGATTTAATTTGTTGGACGGCTATCGGTGCCAGAACTACCGAAAGTCAAATTCACCGCCAGATGGCTTCTGGCTTATCCATGCCCGTTGGTTATAAAAACGGAACCGACGGTAGCTTTACTGCTGCCATTAACGCGATGCTCACCGCTAAATTTTCCCACCACTTTTTGGGAATCAATCAGGATGGACTGGCTAGTATTGTTAGAACTACGGGTAATCCTGATGGGCATCTCGTCTTGCGAGGTGGGGCTGCTAAACCGAATTATGAAGCCAGTGATATTGAGAAAAGTGTTAATGCTCTCAAGCAAAAAGCGATGAATTGTCGCCTGATGATTGATTGCAGTCATGGCAATAGTCGTAAGGATTATCAAAAACAAGTCACTGTTCTAGATAGCATTAATCAGCAAATTAAAGCTGGTTCCAAACATATTGTCGGGGTGATGATTGAGAGCCATTTAGTTGCAGGGAATCAATCTATACCTAAAGATGGTAAACCGGCTGTATATGGTCAGAGTATTACTGATGCCTGCGTCAACTGGTCAACAACTGAAACCATGCTCCATTCCCTGGCAAATTCTGTTGCTCAAGGAAGATTCGAGGTTGAGCAGAAGCTAGCATCTGTGGTCAGAAACTAGAAATCTCCGTCAATTTCAGGTACGAACAGTGGTTCGCCCTCACAGGATTTGTATACATCAGACAATACAATATTTGGCCAAAAATATCGTTTTTGTAGTTCATGAGTACAAATGTATTAACTCAATCAGAACAACAGCAACTAGTTGAAATTGCGACGCAAGCTATGGCGAGTGCTTATGCCCCTTATTCTCAATTTCGGGTAGGTGCAGCACTGGTAACCGCTTCAGGCGATATTGTTGCTGGTTGCAATGTGGAAAATGCTTCCTATGGTTTGAGTATGTGTGCCGAAAGAAATGCGATCGCCAATGCCATAATTGGTATCGAACAGGATACAATAGAAATAAGAGCGATCGCTGTAGTTAACAGTGAAAATGTTCCCTGTTCTCCCTGTGGTGCTTGTCGGCAAGTAATCTGGGAATTTGGACAAAATGCTCAAGTTATTTTTCTAGGAAGCCATGGATGGCAAACTTTAACAATCAAAGAATTGTTGCCGTTCGGTTTCTCTCTGTAAATAAGGTTCTGCAAACTAATCTCTTGGCTATACTCTAGAAAAGCTAAACTCAAAAAATTAAGTCTTTCCATGAATTCATATCTCGCCGCCGCTGTTCAAATGACCAGCAAACCAGATCTTTCTAAAAACTTGCTCGAAGCAGAGGAATTAATCGAATTAGCAGTACGTCAAGGGGCAGAACTGATTGGTCTGCCCGAGAATTTTGCTTTTATAGGGCAGGAAAGTGAAAAGATTGCCCACGCGAAAGAAATTGCCGCAAAAACTGAGCAGTTTCTCAAGAAAATGGCGCAGAGATTTCAAATTACAATCCTGGGTGGGGGCTTTCCCGTACCGGTGGAAGATAGTCCTGGCAAAGCTTATAATACCGCTGTTTTAGTAACTCCAAATGGTCAACAGGTGGCACGATATCAAAAAGTTCATCTATTTGATGTTAATGTTCCTGATGGTAATACTTATCAAGAATCTAGCACTGTGATGGCAGGTAAAGAAATTCCCGCGATCTATGAATCAGAGCAGCTTGGTAAACTAGGACTATCTATTTGTTACGATGTTCGCTTTCCCGAATTTTATCGTTATCTATCTCGCCAGGGTGCAGATGTGCTGTTTGTTCCCGCAGCTTTTACTGCTTATACAGGAAAGGATCACTGGCAGGTATTGTTGCAGGCAAGAGCGATTGAGAATACTTGTTATGTAATCGCTCCTGCTCAAACAGGGAATCACCATGAACGTCGCTATACTCATGGTCATGCAATGATTATCGATCCTTGGGGAGTGATTTTAGCTGACGCGGGGAATGCTCCAGGAGTGGCAGTCGCTGAAATTAATCCGCAGCGGCTACAACAGGTGCGCCAACAGATGCCTTCGTTACAGCATCGGGTATTTGTCTAATTGACATACCCCTCCGCTAATCTAAATCTAAGACTGGAGTTGTTTTAATTTATCTTCTACATATTTATATAAAGCCAGGTTTTTTTGTTCTTTAAATAGTTTGGCGGCTTGCTGGAGATTCTCGATCGCTTGGGTTTTTTCTCCCACTGTTTGATAAACCAAACCTAAATTACCATAAGCTTCAGCGTAGTTTGGCTTAAACTTAATTGCCTTGTGGTGATCGTCGATCGCCTTACGATACTCATGAAGCTTATTGTGTGCTATGGCACGATTATAATAAGCTTCCGCATACTTGGGATTGAGACGAATTGCGTTATTGAAATCCATGATCGCCTTTTGATAATCTTGAGCCGATAGATAAGTAGTTCCCCGATTGAAGTGAGTTGGCGCGTGGCGAGAATTATATTTGATGACGTGGCTGTAGTCGGCGATCGCTTTTAAATAGTCTTGAGTTTTATGATAAACATTGGCTCGATTGTAGTAAGCTTCAAGATCTTGAGGATTCAGAGCAATTGCCTGATTGTAATCGGAGAGTGCCTGGGGATATTGTTTAATCTTGTTGTAAGTATTGCCACGATTGTAATAAGCCTGCTCGTCATCAGGCTGGAGACGAATCACTTGAGTATAATCCGCGATCGCCCGATCATAATTTTCTAGTTTATTATGAGCAATGGCTCGATTGTAGTAAGCATCAATATAGTTGGGATTAAGTCTGATTGCCTGATCAAAGTCGGCGATCGCTTGTTGATATTGTTCCAGTTGATGATAAACAGTGCCACGATTAAAATACGCCTTAGCATAATTAGGAAAGAGATTTATAACTTCGTTATAGTCGGCAATTGCTTGTGAGTAATCTTTTAATTTTCCATAGCCATAAGCGCGAAACATATAGGCTAAGGCATCTCTACTATTGCGCTGCAATACAGCATCTAGGTCTTTAATTCCTAAACTATAGTCCTCTAGGGTATAGTAAAGCTCGCTACGGCGATAGTAAATATCAGTGTTATCAGGATTTTGTTCTAATTCCCGATTCAACTCCTCAAGAGCATTCTGATAATCTTGAGATTCCCATTCTTTAGCCATAAATTTATTACATAATTGATAATTAAGTATCCCAACAATTCCTCCAAGGAGGCAATTACTGTCAATACTAATCTAGTTACTAATTTTATCGAGAATATTACGAAAGCTGGTTTAGACTAATTGGCATCTGAATAACCCTGGAGACGAACGACATAAACCACGTCTAATTTATTCACGGATTTCTAGTATGAAGAATATTCTCATTCTCTACGCCACAAGAGAGGGTCAAACTGAAAAGGTGGCAGCGCAGATTGCTGCACATTTGCAAAAGGCAGGGGCAACTGTAAAACTTATCAACGCTCAAGACAGAACGAAAACAGAAGATATCAGTCTAGAGGCTTTTGATCTACTTGTTTTTGGAGCCTCCATGCACGCTGGAGGTCTGGAAAAAGAGTTGGTTGATTTCATTAATAGTCATAAAGAACAAATTGAGTCAAAGGTTCGCTCATTTTTCCTAGTTCTCCTTAGCGCAGCTACCAGAGACTCAAAACTAAGGGAAGAATGGCTGGAAGATGCTCGAAACAAGATGGATGAGCAACTACAAGTTAAATTTCAGGGTGCTGAAATGATTGCGGGGGCACTGATCTACTCAAAATACTCCTATCCCCTCAAATGGATCATGAAACGCATCGCCAAAAAGGCAGGAGAAGGAACCGACATCTCTCAAGATTACGAGTACACTGACTGGAAGCAAGTCGAGCAATACTCGGAAAAACTAATGAAGATCTAATGCATTAAAGTTTCTTCTTGAGTTAAAACAAGTTTATCAAGTTGATTTTTCAAGGTTTTAAACAGTTTTGAGATAAATATAAGGTTTTAATTATCTGACCTCTGATTACTGCCTTGAATCCTATTTCTGGATTAGCATTCCCTATTCAGCAACGCTTTGCATTATTTTTGTTTAAAATGCTTAAAGATGAATTTTAAGCTGAGAACATGAATCCCGATCAAGTAAACTGCGCGGTAGATTGCGCTAAAGGCTGCATTTTAGGCGATCGCTGTCCCCATCAAGAATACCAAAACCAAACCTCTAAATTTATTGCTGACACCTCTTTGGATAAGATGTTAGAAATGGCGGAGATAGCTCGAATGAAAAAGCTATCCGAACCGCCTAAGTGGATCATTCCCGATGAGATTTAAGTAACCTACGCCTACAGGATTGAGTATTATCCCCTCCTTTATAGGCTGGGGTGTTTTTTATGCCATTCTGTAGCTTGTTCGTAAGCATGAGCAACGTGAAACAAAACATCTTCCCGTAGGACATTACTAACTAGCTGCAACCCAATAGGTAAACCTTGGTTATCAAAACCACAGGGAATACTCATCCCTGGTAAACCTGCTAAGTTAACAGGAATAGTCATCAAGTCAGAGAGATACATTGCTAAAGGATCGTCGGTTTTTTCCCCTGCTTTAAACGCTGTTGAGGGTGAAGTAGGACATACCAAGACATCTACATCGTTAAATGCTTGATCAAAGTCCTGTTTAATTAGGGTACGAACTTTTTGTGCTTTCAAATAATAAGCATCATAATATCCTGCGGAGAGGGCGTAAGTACCTAACATGATTCTGCGTTTAACTTCTGCGCCAAAGCCAGCCGCACGGGTATTGGTATACATCTCAACCAGGTTGTCTGATTCTTCCCTAATGCCATATTTAACCGCATCATAACGGGCTAGGTTAGCTGAGGCTTCGGAAGAGGCAATCATATAGTATACGGGCAAACCGTAGCGAAAACGAGGACAAGAAATTTCTTTTACCTCTGCACCTAATTCTTCTAATTGGGAAATCGCTTGCTTAACTACCTCCGCAACCACAGGATCTAACCCTTCCCCAAAGGTTTCAGTAATAATCCCTACTTTTAATCCCTTTTTGAGTTCAGGTTGAAGATATTGAGTATAGTCAGGAATATCTACCTTAAGACTAGTAGAATCATTGGGATCGTATCCGGCGATCGCATTTAACAAGATCGCTGAATCTTCGACAGTACGGGAAAAAGGCCCAATTTGATCCAGAGAAGAGGCATAAGCTACTAAGCCAAAACGAGAGACTAAACCATAAGTCGGCTTCAATCCCACTACCCCGCAAAGGGAGGCTGGTTGGCGAATTGAACCACCTGTATCAGAACCCAGAGACACTACGCACTCCCCTGCTGCCACTGCTGCGGCTGAACCGCCAGAAGAACCTCCTGGTACTCTTTCTAAGTCCCAGGGATTAGCTGTGGTTTGATACCCAGAGTTTTCGGTAGAACTTCCCATGGCAAACTCGTCCAGGTTAGTCTTCCCAACCACTACTGCCCCCGCATCCTTTAACTTTTGAGTAACGGTAGATTCATAAGGAGGGACAAAATTAGCCAAAATTTGCGAAGCACAGGTGGTTTTAATCCCTTTGGTACACATATTATCTTTAACACCTAAAGGAATCCCTTCCAGCATTCCGATAGATTCTCCTGCTGCAATTTTCTTATCCACTGCTTTGGCGGTGGCTAAAGCTTGCTCAGCAGTTACAGTCAGAAACGCTTTGACTTTTGGCTCTACTGTTTCGATGTGTTTTAAAGTAGCTTGGGCAATTTCTACTGCCGAACGTTCTTGATCTACTAACTGCTGATGTAATTTTTTTATACTTCCTTGGTACATCAAATTGCCTTTATTTATATGTATAGCAATTCTATCAAGACTTGAGAATCTTGACTTGAGGGCGACTTATATAATTTAGTCGGCAAATTTTGGTGAAGTATACTATAATGTACTTATAGTAATTTTTACTATAATTGCCAACCAAACTGAATTGTTTCATAACAAGCTATCGATCACTATGTTTACCGCAGCTAAACCAAAGACTAATCCTTACGAAATTCCCAGGGACTTGTTTGGAGCAATTAACGAGCTTAAAAAAGAGCTTAATGCTGTAATTTTAGCTCACTACTATCAAGAAGCAGATATTCAGGATATAGCTGACTATTTAGGCGATTCTCTTGGTTTATCCCAGCAGGCTGCCAATACTGATGCTGACGTGATTGTCTTTGCCGGAGTACATTTCATGGCAGAGACAGCGAAAATTCTCAATCCGAATAAACTAGTTTTATTACCAGATTTAGATGCAGGTTGTTCTTTAGCCGATAGCTGTCCCCCAGAGGAATTTAGGGCGTTTAAAGCCAAGCACCCCGATCATTTAGTGATCTCTTATATTAACTGTACTGCTGAAATTAAGGCTCTTAGCGATATTATCTGTACCAGTTCCAACGCAGTTAAAATAGTTAATCAGATTCCTGAAGATCAGCCGATCATTTTTGCTCCAGATCGCAATTTAGGTCGTTATGTTAGCGAACAAACAGGCAGAGATTTGGTTCTATGGGAAGGTAGCTGCATTGTTCACGAGACTTTTTCCGAAAAAAGAATCATTGAATTAAAACTTGAACATCCAACTGCGGAGATGATTGCTCACCCAGAATGTGAATCTCCTGTATTGAGCCATGCTGACTATATTGGCTCTACTACTGCCTTATTAAAGTATTGCCAGAAAAGCCCCAGCGATAAATTTATTGTCGCAACTGAACCAGGTATCATTCATCAAATGGAAAAAGCTGCACCTAGTAAGCACTTTATTCCCGCACCAGCAATGAACAACTGCGCCTGTAATGAATGTCCCTATATGCGCTTGAATACATTAGAAAAGCTCTATTTAGCGATGAAAAATAAGACTCCAGAAATTACTTTACCTGAAGATATTCGCGCCAATGCATTGAAGCCCATTCAAAAAATGTTAGAAATGTCCTAAACGACACTTAATCATCATTAGCGATCGCTAATAATGAATTAAAGAAACTCGCCAGATTATTAGTTCATATGAACTTAAAAAGTTGAGTTTCTTGAAAGTTACTTATTACTTACGAGCCGTTAACTAAATCTTGCCCTAATTGATTAACGTACTACGATAATTTACGCGATCTCTAAGGTCGCCAAGGGATCAGGAATACTTTCTGATGGTGCTTCAAACTCTCCTGTAGCCACATACTCTAATCTCAGGTTTAACCAGGTAGCTAATTGCTTGTTAGTGGTAACTACTGCTGCTGCGGGTTGAGGAATCTTGGTCTTGACCTCTGCCATTTCTGGAGCCTCTAAGAAAGCAGGTTGTTTAAGAAACCAAAAATCAATCTCTTTGTTTCTTTCTTGATAATTACGAATTCGCTCTTGTATGACCTCTTCAAATGGTTCCTCTTCCAGTAAAAACTTTTGGCTAGCAGCAACGTAATAGTAAGTAGTCATGGTCAATTTTCAGTTTATGCTTGAATAAATAAAATATTTATTCATTCTTTCACATTCAAGATAGAAGGTGCTAGCGGAACGTTTCAATAGGTTAAGTTGTTAGTTTTTGGCTATAGTTTGACCAACGGTCAGAGCAGGCTCCGTCGTTTTACGGCGGAGTAATCTCTGACTCAAGACTGAAATTCCTTGATGTTAAAACAATTGAAATAACTGCAATTAGAATTGCAGCAAGGAATAAACTTAATATGTAGAAATCAAATTTATGAACCAGTATGCCTACAGTAGATGTTCGTGGGGTAGATCACTACTACGAATGGATTCGTCACCCAGATAATGCTGACAATCCCGCAAAACCAGTGATGGTGTTTGTCCATGGTTGGGGAGGATCGGGAAGATATTGGCGTAGCACAGCGATCGCTCTTGCCGATGATTTTGATTGTCTACTTTACGATCTGCGTGGTTTTGGTCGTTCTCCTTTGCCTCAGAATGCACCAGACTTAGGATACAAAATGGAAGACTATGCCGAGGACTTGGCTGCTTTATTAGATGCCTTAAATCTTGATAAAGTGTATCTTAATGCTCATTCAATGGGAGCTTCGATCGCTACTTTCTTTATTAACCATTACAGTGACAGAGTACATCAGGCAATTCTCACCTGTAACGGTATTTTTGAATACAACGAGAAAGCCTTTAACGCCTTCCATAGGTTTGGTGGATATGTAGTCAAATTTCGCTACAATTGGTTTTTAAAATTTCCCTTTGCCGACAGGATGTTTATGGCGCGGTTTTTACATCGCCCAATTCACAAAAGCGATCGCTTGGCATTTTTAGAAGATTTTTTGATGGCAGACTACGAAGCTGCGGTAGGCACAATTTATACTTCCGTGAGCAAACAAGCAGTAGAAACTATGCCACGGGAATTTGCTAAATTAGTCGTGCCCACCTTGATGATATCGGGAGAAAAAGATATTATTATCCCTGCCGAAATGGGTAGACAAGCAGCAGCTTTAAACGACAAGATTAAATATATCGAACTGTCAAAAACCTCTCACTTTCCAATGCTAGAAGATCAGACAGCTTATCTAAAAGCAATCAAAGAGTTTTTGAGGGTTAGCAGTTTGGACGCTATGGGAAGACGTAATTGAGTAAAGTACAGGGCTTGGAAGGTTAGCATTTTTATGCGCTACTCAAAGACCGTGATTTCGTTACAATAGTATTGATGTTCGCTCTATAAAATTTTTATTGTGCAAGGACTTCAGAGAAACCTTCCAAGTCGTGTCAGTAATCAATTTTCACCCCTGTGGCAAACGCGACCAAGAAGGATATCTAGACAATAAGCCATCAATGGACTTTGGTAAAGACTTAGGTTTGGTTGCTTTTGATCGACTACTATAGCAATACGCAATTACATGAGAACACTTGCTACTTACTACTTGCTAGTTTTCATCTTGGCAATTGACTGTACACGGCAGAAGAGATCGAAGGAATTTCGGGATAACGACCTAGAGCGCACTCTACCATGCAAAAAAGGCTCGCACCCGTTGCCATAATAAATGCCAAACCGCCAATCAAAGCGAGTGCATTTAAAGCTCCAAACACAATTGAAATTAAAGCGATCGCAATGCCAAATAAGATAGATTGCAAAGTATTAAAGCGAATGAAATAAGGAATTCTGTCATTCCTGACTACAGCGAGAAATAGGATAAAAAAGACCACTAAACTACCAAATCCGCCGGGAATGGCTGTGTTAAAAACGCCTTCAATTATACTTACTGGAATTACTAGCACGTTTAATAATTGAAAAAAAGGTAACAGGGTAGGAAATTGATTTAGTAGTCCTGCTCCTAAACCGATGGCATCATATATAGCAAAGAGGTATACAGCCGCTCCAAAAAAACGCTCTTTAATATCCGCAGAACCAAACCTTGCCATGTCAAATGATCTCCCACAATTAAAAGTTTTAGTTGACTTTTAGATAAGTTTAGCAAGGAATTCAAGGTACTAGCACCTTGGGGTATTGTAACGTCAATACTAATGGAGATGTACGTAAATACAACAACTATTCACAAAGTTTGAAACCTTTGTGCTAAAAGACTTTTAATTTTTAATTTTGGAATTTTGAATTCCGCGCAGCGATACTAATTTGCAATTAAGGGGAGAGTAAAGTGAATACTACTACCTAAATTCCTTCCTGCTGAATTTGCCCAGATTTTGCCACCCAAACTATTGATCAGATGACGGCAAATAGTCAATCCAATTCCCGTACCATTAACCGTACGTCGTAGTGAATTTTCTTCTTGATAAAAACAATTAAATATAGCTTCAAGATGATGAGGTATAATTCCTCTGCCATTATCAGAAATAGCTATTTCTAACATTACGTTATCGTTCTTTTGCTTTGGATTGCTGTCAGATTTAGTCTTAATCAACTCCGCTTGAATCTTAATTTCTCCCTGAGAATTAGTAAACTTA
>CBDUCX010000203.1:0-10416 GCA_965365755.1 uncultured Pleurocapsa sp. | reverse complement strand
GTCTCCAGGTTCACAAGCCTTGTCTCCAGGTTCACAAGCCTTGTCTCCAGGTTCACAAGCCTTGTCTCCAGGTTCAATAGTCAACTACAGGGTATCTACAGGAACGATAGAAATATAGTTGATTTTACTGTTGTAACCACCAATAGAATCAACAGTCAATTTGCCATCAGTAAGGTCTATGATTGCAGAACCTGTGGCAAATGCCTGAGCATCAGAACCAGCGGCTGTAAACCCAGAAATTAAACTTTCCCCCTCGACGTTAATTACATGAATGCCACCGAAATACTGAGAATCTCCCACACCTACGGTAACTTCGTATTGACCATTAGGGATGTCATATTCCCAAGCAGCAGGAGTCGTTACATTCCCACGGGAATTAGTGAATCCTTTGGGGTACTGCATATGGATCAAAGAGTCTCTGACAGGTTCGGAAAATACTCCCCCTTGTCCATCATTAAATAGAGTATCGCGATCGCGTGCATTGGTAGATATATCAATCGGCACAGAATTGCTATTCCCCAAACTATCTTGAGTTACCCAGCCATATCCTCGCTGGGAATTATAAGCTTTTCCCGTATCGAGAATGAATCCGACAGTATTTTCGGCTCCTGCAAGACCAAAGTTGATATTAATCGCTCCTGGTATAGCTTCAACCCGCCCCACAACATTTGTGTCATTAGAATTTGCGTTTACAGGCTCAAACTTAATGTAGTCAAAACGAACATGTTCGCTACCATTCTCAAAACCAGTGATGGTGAAACTATCTCCTTTAGTGATTAGTACATTGGTTGCAACTACTTTTTTTACTTGATTATTCAAGGAAATGCGATTAGAACCCAAGTTTTTATTCAAGACGACGTTGTTCAGCACCTTGTTTTCTTGAGTAACCCGAATTGTCCCTTGACCATCATTTTCATCATAGGTTCCCAGGATGATGTTGTAGTTTCCTGTTGCTTCTGCAAAATCAAAGCTAGCACTACCAATTTCGTTTTGCCCGCCTCCCACTAGACTCAGCAATTTGTCGTTGGAAGCTAAGGAGTTGTTTTCCAGACGATAGCCCACTACGTCTGCAATATCTTCTGCCTCAACCACAATATTACCCTGAGTATCTGTAGTGCCAGTATCATTGTTATCTGTGTTATCTGTATCAGTGTTATCTGGCTGATCAACAGGGGTATCTGTCTCAGAAAATTGGAGGTAAATCGGTTTAGTCACCGCCCCTAAAGCAAGATCATCATTATTAACATCGATCACGCTGGCAACAAAGCCGAGAGGAAGACGATCTTCTCCCTCAAAATCGTAGTTCGCAACATTAGCGAAATCAAAATTCGCTGAAATGTCTTGATTTGCCTTGGTTAATAAGACATCGACGGTTTGAAACTCAACTGCATTATTGGCGGGAAAGTCTGTCCCAGCTAAAGCGTTTAATTGTTCTTCGAGAAATGAGGCATAGGGAACTACAGGTTGAATAAAGCCCTTGGTTAATACTACCCTTACCGTCTGTCCGATAGGGCCATTAACAATTACTTTAGGCTGCTTATTGCTGTAAGTACCAATACTGCCTGACTCCAAACCATTGACAGTCAGAGAAACATCGAGTTGAGGAGAGTTCTGGTCAGCCAACGCCTGAGAACCTCCTTGATTATTGTTACCTTGGAGTTGTCCTGTGGCAGTAGTACCATCAGTGAATGTGACCGTAAAGGTGGAGCCAATCAGTTCCGCCCCTGAAACTCCGCCCACATCCCAATCGGGACTAGATCCATTATCAAGTGGATTTTTATCAGTTCCGGCAACTGAGTTGGGGTCCATATCCACAGAAAAACCAATGGTTTCTCCAGGTTCAAACCCACCATTAACATTATCGTTGAACTTGAGCCGTAAGCCTTGATAACCAGCTCGACCTCCAACACCAATATAGGAAGCATTACTGGGAGCAACTACGCCAGTACCTCCATTATTATCGATAGTCAGCGACTTTGAGGTAGTATCCCCTGCCTGCCCGAACGGGTCAAAAACGCTGTCTGGATATAGAGCATTACTGACATCTAGATCGATTTGAGCAATAGTTTTATCCCCAGTGTTAGTGATTTGGAAAGAATTATCACCAAAGTTGGATATCTGGACGTTATTTTCGTTGACAGTTACTTTTAAAGTGGCTTGTCCTACCATATTTTATTTGATTTCCGTCTATAAAGTTATTCATAAATAGAGATAAACTTGTAACCACGGTAAATTAAAGATTCGCATCTCAAATTCTGGTAAATATTTCAAGTTTAAATGTTCTATTACTAGTAATTAGCAGCCATTATTAATCTATTTTTTGCTAGTTTAGTTAATAGCTACAGAAATACTACGGCATAACTAAGTATCGGTTTATAAAGATTTGATAGGCTCAATGATTGTTTTATAAAGATTCGGTATGAACATCCCCCCATCAGCGGAGCCGTGGTAACTCTAGTTATTTCCAGTGGCAGTATTAGCTGGCAAAGACCAAATTTGATTTTTGCCATCAGCGATCGCATATGGTCCTGAAATCATCGCTGAAGAAAACTGAGCAAGTTGAACATCAAAAATTTCGTCAACTCCTGCTTGAAATTCAAAACAGCTAATCATTAGACATCTCCAGAAACCTCAATTTTTGAACGGTGTCATAGGCGTTTGAGCATAATGATTGGAGATGTCTAATATAAATTAAATTACTGTAAAATCATCAACGGTGAGACTGGAAGTTTCTACACCAACTAAAGTCAGCAGTATTTCATCCCCAGCTTGAATTGTATTGTCAGAAAAAGAGAGTAGATCGAATTCTAAACCTCCTCCTAACCCTAAGCGATCGCTACCTAACGTAAAATCAGCAATCGTATCTGTTCCTTCCCCTGCCCGAATCACAAATAAATCATTACCATTATTACCTTCTAAAATATCGTCGCCAACTCCACCATCTAAGGTATCTTTAGCATTACCACCAACCAGACTATCATTACCAACTCCACCCACTAAATTATCTTTGCCATTCCCGCCTAGAAGAGTATCATTACCAGCACCGCCATTAAGAGTATCTTGACCATTTAAACCATCAATACTATCAGAGCCATCTGTCCCAACAAGGTTGTCAGATTTATTAGTGCCATCAATGATGTTAATAGAATCATCAGGTTCATCTCCACCATCAAAGGTTAGTTTAAATAGTTCCGATCCAGTTTCACCATTCCCGGCTCTAAAAAATAATTCGTCCCCAAAAACAGCCAAATCGCCAGGGATAGAACTAACGCCACCAGGATTGATATCGGCAAATAGTTTTGTACCTTCTGTTGTGCCGTCGGTTTGCCATAGTTCTATGCCATTTTTAACATCTTCAGCCCTAAAATATATCTTATTATTGAATTCTACAAGGTCTATAGGATAAGAACCATAGCCATCACCACCAGCACTAGTACTAGGATTGATATCAGCAACTAGTGTTGTACCTTCTGTCGTACCATCGGTTACCCATAGCTCTCCACCGGTTTCACCATCACCAGCAGCAAAATACAGCTTGCCATTCAATTCCGCAAAGTCACCAGGGTAAGAACCCAAGGAATCACCACCAGGAGTAGTAGTGAGATTGATATCAGCAACTAGTGCTGTGCCTTCTGTTGTACCATCGCTTACCCATAGCTCACTACCATTTTCACCATCATTAGCCCTAAAATATAGCTTACCGTCCAATTCCGCCAAATCGCTAGGGACAGAACTAGAGCTACCAGGATTGATATCGGCAACTAGTGTTGTGCCTTCTGTTGTACCATCTGTTACCCATAATTCATCACCATTTTCACCATCCCTCGCCCTAAAATATAGCTTACCGTTGAATTTCGCAAAGCCATAAGGAAAAGAACTATAAGGATAGTCTTCTATCTTTTCTCCAGAACGGGGATCGTAGCGATTGGTTGCGATACCTGGGTAAATATCAGCAACTAGTTGAGTGCCTTCTGTTGTACCATTTGTTACCCACAATTCACGACCATTTTCACCATCGTCAGCACTAAAATATAACTTGCCATTAAATTCCGTAAGGTCACGAAGGTAAGAATTCCCATTAGGGTTAATATCTGCAACTAGCTTTGTACCCTCACTCGTACCGTCGCTAACCCAAAGCTCTTCACCCGTTTCATCAGTAAAAGCGGAAAAATAAAGTTTGCCATTAAACGAAGCTAAATTGTCAGGAAAAGTGCTGCCAGGAAACGAGCTACCATTAGGGTCAATATCTGCAACTAGTTTTGTCCCCTCGTTAGTGCCATCGCTAACCCATAATTCATCTCCTATTTCACCATCATTAGCAGCGAAATATAGTTTGTCGCTTACTTCAGTAAGAGAACTAGGGTACGAGCCTTGATTGACACCTGGATTAATATCTTTAACTAATACAACCTGCCCTAAATTATTGTCCATGATATTATTTTTGTGAGTGAAATACTCTATAAAAATAAATACGTGTTGTGAAGATAATATGAAGCTAGATTTAGTTGTAATTTTTCTTCAAAGAACCCATGGCTGTTCAATCTTTTGACATAATTGCTCCATCAAAGTTGAATATGGAGCAATTAAAGTTGGTAAATTACCGTTTAACAAAAGATAATTAATCTCAAATGTGTTTAGCAATTCCTGGTCAAATTACCGAAATTACAGATACTCAAAATCTATTAGCGATGGTTAACATTAATGGTGTTAAGCGACAGGTTAATATCGCTTGCATTGTAGATGATCGCCATCCTGTAGAATCTTGTGTCGGTGACTGGGTAGTAGTTCATGTTGGTTTTGCCTTAAATCGCCTTGATGAATCAGAAGCTGCCGAAACCTTGAAAATTTTGGCGGAAATATAGCAATACGTAGTTGTGTTAGGACTCGTTACTCGTTATATGCGGAGCGGAATCCTTTAGGACTTGTTACTTTTGAATTTTTAATTGATAATTTTGAATTGCATTGACTTCCGCCTTCTAATGAACGTGAGTTCGACGAAGTAAAAGAAACTTAAAAATTTCGCAAATTTCTTAATTTTAGGTATCTGAAGACTTTATTATTGCGTTAAGAAAAACATAACGACCTTCGCGCAGCCTGCCCGTAGGGCATACTCCGAATTCCGTACAGACAAGGCATGCCTTGTCTCTACTCCGAACTCACGTCTAATGACATAAATTCGTCCCCCAGTCTTGATGTCCACGCCCTGACCAACATTTAAACTGTTTACCAGCCCATACTACCTGCCATTTTTCAGCATGTTCCTCGCCATAAGGGGCAAATTTAACTAAATAGCGGATACCTGCCACAGAATCGTCGGTTAGATTGGTTTGAGTGAGATTTACGATCGCTAGATTATCGTGGGGATATGCGATCGCAACCTGTTCTTGTTCTGATTCGACTGTTTCCCTTAAGCCCAAAGCGGATAAAGCGATCGCCTGGGGATCTGTGCCAATAGCGGAAGGTTTATTTGTACTAGTTTCTAATTTCTCTATTACTTCTGGGTGTTCTTGATTGCTCCAGTATTCGGCAATGTCAATTGTTTGATAATAATCTTGTTTATGGGAGAGTTTATCTGCTGGAGAATTCTCAACTTGCCACAGATTAATTAAAGAGTTATTGGAGTCTGGAGACGGCTCAACTCTGGCAAATAACTGATGTTGAGGACTAAAGGCAAAAATGCTTGTCTCCTTTCCAGGAGGCAGTTGCATTACGTTTCTCAGGGGTAATCCTGTGATGAGATTAGTCATAGCAGAAGAGTGGAAATTCCCTGCGATCAGTTGACTATTAGCACTAAGGCTAAATATACCGTTGATACTATGCAGATTCTCGGTATTGCGATAAGTTGTTCCCTGTTGCCAGTCCCAGACATTGATTTTGCCGTCGTAACTACTGCTCACTAATCGTTTACCATCAGCCGTAAATTCAAGTTGGGCAATATCATTAACGTGACCATCTAAGGTATTTAACAGGGTTGGTTGTGAATCTAGATTCCATAGTTGAATCTGGTTACTCTGTTTCCCTGGTTTTTCTCCTGAAACATAATTATTATCTACTGTTGCCATCACTTTACCATTAGGACTCAGGGCGATCGCTTCTACAGGATATTCGGTAGCAAAATCAAATAACTTTTTGCCTTCGGGGAAACTCCAAGCAGTGATACCAAAGTCGCAAGCACCGTAAATAATTTCTCCTGAGACATCAAACAGAATTTGCCGACAGCCATCTGAATCGGTAATACTCAGGACTTCTGAACCTGTAACCACATCTCGTACAACGATTGCTTGATCGGGGCTTAATAACCCCTGACTCCAGGTTGAACTAGCCAAAAAACGACTGTCAGGACTAAAGGCGATCGCCGTAGGGGCGATTTCCAGACCTGTATCGCTAGCAAAATGTCCAGGTAACACCCGCTGCACTTCTCCCTGGTCTAAATCCCAAAGAGTAATTTGACTCCCTCCGACAGTAGCCAACAATTGACCATCAGGACTAAACTTAATCCCGTTAATTGTAGTCGCCGATTGCAAACTACGACTCAAAACAGCACTTGACCATTCTGAGGATAGGCGCTCTCGAATATTACCTAAAGAAGTCTCCGTTTTCAGTTGCGCTCTCATTGATGACTGCAAACATAAAGCGATCGCTACTGCCGTAAAATACTTCCAATAACGCTGATTACCCATTACTCCCAACTCCTGTACGGGCGAACGGCCGTTCGCCCGTACTTGCTACTTCTTTTTTTCGAGAACAATACAAAACAAAGAGAAAAAATATACCTGTTCCTACTAAATACTTAATCGGACTGGGAATTATCGGGCTAGGAGACAAGAAGCCTTCAATTGTCCCTGCAATAACTAGCATGGGAATAATCCCGAATAATAACTGTGCTGCCTTAGTACCATTTTGTTTGAGAGCATCAATACGCTTATATTGACCAGGAAAGATCATCGCCTTGCCAATTAGTAAACCCGCACCCCCAGCGAAAAAGATTGCAGGCAATTCTAGTGATCCGTGAGGAAAGACAAATGCCCAAAAGGGATATGCCAAATTATTTTTACCTACTAAAGTAGCTATTGCCCCAATAGATAAACCATTAAAAGCCATAATAAAGATCGTATATAGTCCTGCGGTAATTCCTCCAGCGATCGCTCCAAAGCAAACCGACAAGTTATTAATCGTGATGCTACTAGAGGCTAAAGGTTCCAGACCGACAATTGAACCCATCCAAAGTTCACCATCTTCTTCGACCATTTCAATGATGTGTCTGGGAACAGTAATTGCTATAAATACAGGATCTCGCCAACCATACCACCAGGCAATCATCCCTAACAAGAAAAAGATCCCTGTGGCGATCGCAATATATCCCCCAGTCTCCCGCACAACTTGAGGAAATCCCCAAAGATAAAACTCTTTAACCTGTTGCCATTCCTGGCGTTGTGAACCTTGATAAATCTGGTTATAACCGCGAGCAGTTAACTTTTGTAAGTCTTGGGTCAAAATATTGCCGACTTTATGAGTGCGCGCCCTGGCTAAATCTGCTGAAACTGAACGATACAAACTGGCTAAATCCTTAATTTCCCTGGCAGATAGAGATTTAATCCCCTGCTTTTCCGCTTGCTGTAGTAATCCGTCCAAACGCTTCCAGTTTGGCTCTCTTCTGGCAATCCAACGTTGAACATTCATATCTTTTTTAGCTCTTAGCTTCTTACGTGATTGCGTAAGCTGAGGAAACCTCAGCACGCCTCACGCGCTTTTAGCTCTTAGCTCTTAGCTTTTAGCCTTGTAAATGTAGATTAGTTATAGCTCATCAGCTTTATTTATGCCCAAAACTGAAAACAAAAATCTGCTAAAAACAAGTTTTCTAAAGTCAGGCAATAGCGATCGCCCTAACTAAATTTAATAAGTTCAGATGAACTAAAAAGACGCTAAGATAAACAACGGAAAAGCACTTGATAACTCATGTCTGATTTAATTCTCTTTTGGCATCGTCGCGATTTACGCATTTCTGACAATCTTGGCTTAAGCGCCGCAGTAGAGCAAAGTAAGCAAGTGGTGGGCTTGTTTTGTTTAGATCCTGGTATTCTTGACGGGGATGATATTGCCCCAGCCAGAGTTACCTATATGATTGGCTGTTTGCAGGAGTTACAGGAGAGTTATCAGCAGCTTGGTAGTCAATTATTAATTGTTCAGGGTGAACCAGCAAAAGTTATTCCCCAGTTGGCAGAGGCACTAGCAGCAAAAGCAGTGTTCTGGAATTTGGACGTTGAACCTTATGCCCAAAAGCGCGATCAGCAGGTTAAAGATGCTTTGGCTGAAGCAGGGATTGAGACAAAGAACTTTTGGGATCAGCTACTTCATGCTCCAGGAGAGGTTCTCACCAAGTCTTCTGAAACCCCCTACAAGGTTTATACTCCTTTTTGGCGTTCTTGGCATGAGCAAGAGAAGGCAGGGGTAGCAGCGGAAATTAAGCAGCTATCAGGCTTATCTGAAGAGTTAATGGATACAGCGAAAAAAACTGGGGTGATCGCTTTACCATCGAATAAAGATTTAGGTTATGAATGGGACTCTCCTTTGTTACTTGCCCCTGGAGAAACGGCAGCGAGAGAAAAGCTAGAAGAATTTTGCGATCGCACGATTTATTGTTATGATGAAGAACGCAATTTTCCCTATATTGATGGTACATCGCAGTTGAGTGCTGCCCTCAAGTTTGGTGCGGTCGGCATTCGTACAATCTGGCAGGCGACTCTAGAAGTGGCGCAAAATTGTCGTAGTGATGAAGCTAAAAATGGAGTCACCATCTGGCAAAAAGAACTAGCTTGGCGAGAATTTTATCAACACTGTATGTTTTTCTTCTCCGAACTATCTCAAGGGGCATATCGTGACGAATTTAAAGACTTTCCTTGGGAAAATGATGAAACTAAATTTAAAGCTTGGTGTGAAGGAAAAACAGGCTATCCCATCGTTGATGCAGCAATGCGTCAGCTAAACGAAACAGGTTGGATGCATAACCGTTGTCGGATGATTGTGGCTAGTTTCTTAACTAAAGATTTAATTATTGACTGGCGCTGGGGCGAGAAGTATTTTATGCAGAAACTCTTTGATGGTGACTTGTCAGCTAACAATGGCGGTTGGCAGTGGAGTGCTTCTAGCGGCATGGACCCAAAACCACTACGAATTTTTAATCCTGCTTCCCAAGCAGCCAAATATGATCAAGATGGCGAGTATATCCGTCAGTGGGTAGAAGAAATTAGTTCCCTGGACACTGAATATCTAGTCACAGGGAAAATCCCTCCGCTAGAAAGAGCAGGAACAGACTATCCTGAGCCAATTGTGGAGCATAAGGAGCAACAGCGGAAGTTCAAGGCACTATATAAACAGCAAAAAGGTTAGAGCGATCAATTAACCACTAACCATTAAACTACCTCTACAGGATCTAGCATAAATTTTTATCTCTGTTATATTGTTGATTCAATATTTCTGAATCTTATTTTAACCGAGATATATATGCACTCTCTTAAGTCGAGAAACGCTGAATTGAATAGCTATATTAATAACTTCCTAGATATTCATTATCAGCCCCAAAAAATGCTTTGGTGGAGAGTTTTGTTATTATCGCTTGTTGGCTTAATACTCTTCATTAAAGACTATCAAACCTATGACTTTAGGTTTGAGCAATGGTTTGCTTGGACTCCTCTGTTTATTCTTTTTGCAGGATTCTTGACCCTTAATTTTCAGTCTCTATGGTTAGGTTCAATATCGTTTCAATATCGCCATCACGATACGGCATTTGTCATTGCCCGAAAATTTTCGGCGTTTAATTATTCTGCCCTAATCAATGGACTAGAAAGCAAACTAGAAAATAGAAAACGCGCCTGCAACAGAGTCCAGTTGATGCTTTTTCTGCTATTAATCGGAGTATTAGGCATAATTAACGCCAGAGCAATCTTGTGGCAGCTAATATTTAATGAGCAAATTCAGATAATAGCTTTTTCGGTTTATATTGCTGCAATCATGGGCATTATTTTGGCTGCGGCGATCGCCTCTATGTTTATTTTGACTTATAAAAGACAGCTTGAACTTCTTGAACTATCTCTTTTCTGGATTAAGCTAGCTTCAACTATCAAATATATGGGTTAATCAATAATTAATCTGACAAACTCATCAATCCGTTGGGTTTGGGAAAGGGTTAAAGGGTAAAGGTTAAAGAGTAAGAGCTAATGAATTTATCAATCTGTTTTCATGCCTCTTGAAAACTATTATTTTCTCTTGGTTATGAGGTTAGTTCGACAAATTTTCTTGATTGGTCAACGAAATAATGGGCTGTACTCATTGAACTCACGTTGTTATAGATAAAGTTAGCTAGTAAATCGCTGTTCAAATTCTTGATCTTGCACAGGTTTCACCCTAATCAAATTCCTG
>CBDUCX010000202.1:0-10457 GCA_965365755.1 uncultured Pleurocapsa sp. | reverse complement strand
CGATATCACAATCAGACGGTTTGGCTTTGGTTCGTTATTGTTGCGATCGCCTGGAGGAAGAGGTAGGTTATCTTGAGTCTAAGCAAGTTAAAGTTTAACTCCCATTAAAATTATGGGCAACAAGAATCATAAAAAAGCAATTCGATCATTAGAAAAAAGAATTATTGAACATCAGAATAAAATTAAATTAGAATAATGCAACTTCGACACAAAAAAATTAGTACCAGCAATCCAACTTTAAATACATTGATTGCTGAGTTGGCAGAAGAGTGTCAAAATGTTATGGCTTTGGTTAATCAGTTTCAACTAAATAATTTGAGTGACAAACAAAAAGTAGAGATTTTAGCCGAGTTACTAGTATCTACTATTCATTTAAATACTCACTGTGGTGAAAATTTTCAGGATTTAATCTCGCAAGAGTTAGAAAATTTGCCAGATAACGCTTGAAAATGTTTTGGGAATACTTTTGTAATATATATTATGGAAGTAGAGAAAAGCCTATTTGAGGAAATCTAATAAAATTATTAGCTCAAACAAAGAATTATTAATCTAATTACTTATCTTTTTGTCCCGCCTTACGTTGGTTGCCCTAATCCTTATTAAGCATTAACTGAGGCATATTCAAATGAAGGAGCTACTTGTTTTCCTTCATAGGTAATTTCTGCCATCTTCTGGGCTTGTAATTTCAGTTCAAACATCACCCCCATAACAGTATTCAAGTAATCCGGTTCACCATTGAAAGTTTTATGCAGTCCGTTGAGAAGATTGGTATAGGAATAGTTGAACTGATCTACTAGGCGACGTGCCATTGTACCTGGTGCATACATTTCCGCTTTAGAGTTGGCTCTTAAATCCCAAATGCCATCGGCTTCTAGAGGTATAGGTTCACCACTGTAAGAATAACCCTCTGGAACTACTGTGGGATCTCGAAGCAGACGACGACCGTAATAGATCTCAGCAAAGCTGTAATAGTGAGCGTACTCTCCTTCTGGATCTAAGGGGCTGAGACTCGTACCTTCCCCTTGCTTAACTATCAGTTCTAATGCCTTAACAGCATCATTCAAAGTTGCGATCGCAAATAGTTCATCTCTGGGAAACCACTGTTCATTAACTACCTGCAAGCTGGGATCGCCGATAATACACTCTGGCCCTAATTCTTGGAGCTTTTCAATGATGGCTTGGTAGAACTGACCGATAGTAGCAAATTCTGGTGTTGGCTCTTCTGAGGCTAGTAGAGCTCTAACTGGAAAATCCAGTGGTTCTTCTGGTTCTTCAATTTTCATAAAACCATCAAACAGCACGTCTTTACTAAGAGGAGCTAAATTAACGGTCAAATCGCCAATATTCATGGGCAAAGAGCCTGGGTAACTAGGAATAAAATCAGGCTGATTAATTACTGGATGACCACCGATGGCATTGAGAACATTAGCTGCAATGGTCATGTGCAGCATTTCCTCTCGCACAACTTCAAGAATTACCTTGTACGCTTCTTGATTGTGGTTAAATTTAATCGAGTACAAGGCAGTGAGATAGGGCGGAATGGTTGAGTGTTCTAACTCGATCGCAGATTGGAGAGAATCGTAGAGTTCAACAGGCTCAGAAGCTTGGTAAATTCTTTCTAAGAGTGAAGTGTCAATTTTCAGCATAGTATCTCCTGGAAGTAAAGTAAGGTTAAGTTAATTGCGATCGCGAGTAGCTTTGATCGCCGCGATAAAGTTTTTCGCAAATAGAGTTTTGCCCCCAGCTTGCTCTGTTGGCACCTCAGCTACCGTATCTTCAAGCGGTGCTGACCTGGATGCGATCGCTCTTGGCACTGTTTCTGTTTCAGCCTTGGCTTCGCCGTAATATAGTACGTAAGAACCATCTGCCCCTTGCTGTCGCAACCATTTGAGAAGAGTCTCTTGCTTAGGACGAGAAAGGTCACGAGTTACGGGCATATAATTGGGGTCGCTTATAGGCAGGGAGAAAGCCAGTTCGAGAATATTACGGTTTTCTTTGACTGATTCATAGTTGCTCAGATCAACTAATCTCTTACTCATAATGGGGTAAAGATTGTTATATTGCTCAAGAATTGGCTGAATATGGTCAATCCATGTTGGCTGTTCAGGTACTTGATACTCGTCGTGGAGCAGAAAAACAATATAGTCCCAACTCTGCTGCTGTCCCTCAACCTGTCCTTCTAGCTGGTACTGAATCAAATAGACTTGACCATCAAGATAGACACGATAATTATTCGGTGTAGAAGTGGATACAGTTAACTCAACTTTTCCCGACCCATCCGTTATTAATGGTTGCGTCTGAAAGGAAACTGCCTCAGCAGGGACATTAATATCAGGAATAGAAGCTGTAGGAGGATCAGGATCGCCTGAGGGTCCCCCTCCTTGGTTTGCTAGTGGCGGGACGAGGGAGAAAACCACGTTAGCATTGGCAAATGGTTTGCCGTAGCAAGCAGCAAACAGAGTAGTCTTAAATGTTTCTCCTGGTTCAACGCGATGGACAAACTTATCAGCCCGAATTAACCAACCGTTTAAGGTTTCGCGGATATTTACTGTTCCAGTATTGTCATCGCTCATTTTGATAATGGCGAGGGGTTGCTGATTAACTAACGATAATTCTGCTGGGGATAGGGAAACAGACCAAATTCCCGAAGTTTTATTCAGCCAATTAGCTTCAGTGTAAGGAATATAACCCCCTAGAGGGGTAAAGTCTGACCCTTTGGTTACTTGCTGAGATAATTGAATATTTTCATTGGCTAGCACTGCCAGTTGTAAGTTGTCCATATCGCTAAGATTTCCTGAAGCATCTAGCGGCAGGGTATTACTCAAATCAGCAAATACTGAACTGGTTGTTTCATCGACACTGCAATCAAAAAAGTATAAGCGATCTGAAGGGGGAGATAAATTTGCGTTTACCGTCTGATACATGCGCCGCCCTCGAATAAAAGAATGGGGTTCACCAGCAAGATAGGGACCAATAGCTCCCACCACTTTCCCCAGGGTAAAATTGTCTGAATCGACACGCATATTAAAGCTGAAGGTGCTAATTCGCATTGAGAGCAATCCTTCTGCGGTTGTTCCTTGCAGCTCTTGGAGAAAGCGCGAATTAAGTAAGTCGTCCCCCCAATCGATATCCGTCAGTACTGACTGGAAGAGAGCGGAAGCAGCTTGATCTCCTCCGACTCCACTTTGACGACTAAACCAAAGATCTCGAAAGGGAGCTGGCTCAAAAGCAGCATTAAATAGATTGGTAGGATTATCACCGCTAGCACTAAGCCGCACTGTTAGTCCCCAAAGTTCCGATGCTTGTTGCCATTGGGGGTCAAGGTCTACCATTTTGCCCCCCACTCGGTTGTTAGATCCGTTAATGAACAAGCCAACTATGGGATCTTCTGTGGAGCTAGTGCCATCCTGATAGTAAACTGCGGTAACTCTACAGTTAATCAGACGAAACGCGCCGGAGCCAATAGGGTTCCACCAACCATTCATTACATTGCCTTCTTGAAACTTTTGAAAGCGTTCTTCAAAAGTGGCATTGTCGAAGTGACGAACATCATTATTTACTGTCGATACATCGGCTTGGAAGTCGCCTGCAAATACCAGGCGTAGGTTATTTAGATAACTCATGATTAACCTTATTACAATATGAGGTACTGCAACGAGAGAATAAGGGTTATAGACTCCAAGGAGGAATAAAGTTCGAGGTTTTCAGTTCTGGCGATCGCTCACGCTTGAGTTAACGTTTATGTGCTAAGTCGGATACAGGTCATCTAATCGCTTTCTAATACCCACTCATATCTCCCGCTCAATAGAAGTGAGATTATCATACATTATGTATTAGTATGCATTTAAGCAAAGTCCTGCAAAATTTATAAGACTTAATAACATTGGTTGTAGAACTTCACTTGGAAGATTATAAAAAATTACTAAAAAAAAGCCAGTAATAGTTACTGACTTTAATTGCTCTATTAAAAGAACGATATATCTGGATAAATTTTTGTAAATTTATAGGCTTATTTCACGAAAAATACATCACTAAAACATATGTCAATGGGGAGATTTTCTATAATTAGTGTATATGAAGAGTTGAGTTACTGAATTTCAGCAAACTATAACCAACTATCATTAAAGTCGTCCTTACCAGCAGAAGAACAGTTGAATATGCATGTCAACGCGGAGAACTTCCTTTCTTTTGTTCATTGTAATGGTTAACAATTCAAAACTTTTGAATTTTAGGAAAATAGAACAAGAAGTAGCAAAATATCTAAAAAAAAGCCAGCAATAACTACTGGCTTTGATATTCATCCAATTTAATTCAATTACTTAACAGTACTCTTATACTGCTTGAACTTGGGCTTGAGGTTGAGGTTGGGGCTTGAACTGGAAGAGAGAGTAGACAACATTACGACGAATATCAATCATCATTTCCAAGAACATTTCATATCCTTCTTGCTTATATTCAATTAAAGGATCTTTCTGTCCATAACCCCGCAAACCAATAGACTCCCGCAGGGCATCCATTGCCTGGAGGTGTTCCCGCCAGAGAGTGTCAATCTGCTGCAAAATAAAAAACCTTTCTGCCTGACGCATTAATCCAGGCTGCATACTGTCAATTTGATGTTCTTTGATGTCGTAAGCTTTACGGACTTCTTCACAGAGAAAATTCTTCATTTCCATCACAGTCATGTCTTCTAAATGCTCAGGTTCAACGTCTTCGAGAAGATAAATAAACTCTTTCGCTTTATCGACCATTTTGTCTAGTTTCCACTCTTCAGGAGGTAACTCAGGATTCACGTAAGCATCGACAATTTCTCCCATGGTTTTCTCTGCATACTGAATCACCTGCTCTTTGAGGTCTAACCCTTCCAATACGCGACGACGCTCGGCATAAATAGCACGACGTTGGTTATTCATCACCTCGTCATATTCAAAGACCTGTTTACGGGTATCGTAGTAGAACGTCTCTACTTTCTTTTGCGCTCCTTCCAGGGAGTTGGTCAGCATTTTAGACTCAATGGGCATATCGTCTTCCACCCGCATCATGTTCATTAACTTTTCGACGCGATCGCCACCAAAGATCCGTAATAGGTTATCCTGTAGACTGAGGAAAAATCTAGTTGATCCAGGGTCCCCCTGTCTTCCTGCACGACCCCGCAGTTGATTATCAACACGACGGGATTCGTGACGCTCTGTGCCAATTACATGAAGTCCACCATTGTTAACTACTTCCTCATGCTCGGCATCAGTAAATTTTTCATATTCTTTGAGAATTACTTGATAAGCTTCCCGCAATTTTTGCAGTACGGGGTCGTCTATAGGGGCATTTTCTGCGGCGACAGCAATTTTCTCCTCTGCCTCTAGTTCAGGTAAACTTTGTTCACCATATTCCTGCACAGCAAACTTGACGGTTTCTTTTAATTGATTCTCTGCTTCGGCTGATAGTTCGGTGGGAAAAATTTGCGGTGATGCTTTCCAAGTCTTAACTTTCTTGCCGTTGTTGTTGCCACCAAAACCTTTAGGGGCATTCTTACCCAAACTAATCCCAGGCACATTTGCCATTAAGCTATCATCTTCGGGGGCGACTATTTTCGGCATCAAATACTCTCGTACTTTTAACCTTGCCATGTAGTCGGCATTACCGCCCAAAATAATATCTGTACCTCGTCCAGCCATATTCGTGGCAATGGTTACTGCCGTTTTACGCCCAGCTTGAGCTACAATTTCCGATTCCCGTTCAACATTTTCAGGTTTAGCATTGAGCAGATTATGTTCAATTCCCTTTTCCCGAAGTAACTGAGAAATCAACTCAGATTTTTCTACGCTGGTAGTACCAACTAGTACAGGACGACCTTTTTCATGCATATTAGAGGTGTCTTCAGCTACCGCCTGCCACTTACCAATTTCTTTTTTATAAACTACATCCGCCAGATCTGCCCTTCTAGAAGGCAAGTTAGTAGGAATAATAGTTACCTGGAGGTTATAAACCTTCTCAAATTCAGTTTCCTCGGTTTTTGCTGTACCAGTCATCCCTGCTAGAGTGGGATAGAGCAAGAAAAAGTTTTGATAGGTAATACTGGCTAAAGTTTGCGTCTCTTTCTGAATGGGCACTCCTTCTTTAGCTTCAATTGCCTGATGTAACCCATCACTCCAGCGTCTTCCTGCCAGTACCCGACCTGTAAACTCATCGACGATCACAATCTCGTCGTTACGCACCATGTAGTTAACATCTTTGGTAAAGAGTTCTTTGGCTTTAATAGCGTTAGAGATGTAGTGCGCCCAAGGATTTTCAGGATCGTATAAATCGCTCACCCCTAAAATTTGTTCCGCGCGAGCAAAACCCTCATCAGTCATCAAAACATTACGGGCTTTTTCATCTACCTCATAATCGCCAACGCCTTCGTCACCATTTACCTCTTCATCGTAGTCTTCTTCCTGTTTAACTAGCTGTTCTGCTATCTGGGCAGCCTGAAGATACTTTTCGGTGGGGCGTTCTACCTGTCCTGAAATAATCAGCGGAGTTCTAGCTTCGTCAATTAAGACGGAATCCACTTCATCAATTACACAATAGTTGAAGGGACGCTGTACTACTTCTTCCATGGAGACAGCCATATTATCTCGCAGGTAGTCAAAACCCAATTCACTGTTAGTGGTGTAGGTAATGTCACGGGCATAGTTCTTCCTTCGTTCCGCCGGACTCATGCCTGACTGAATTAGCCCCACGCTCAAGCCCAAGAAACGATGCACCTGTCCCATCCATTCAGCATCTCTTCGAGCCAGGTAATCGTTGACAGTAACAACATGAACTCCTTTCCCTGTCAAGCCATTAAGATAAGCAGGCAGGGTACATACTAGGGTTTTTCCTTCCCCAGTTTTCATCTCAGCGATTTGTCCCTTGTGTAAGACTATGCCTCCAAGCAACTGCACGTCGTAGTGACGCATTCCCAATACACGAATTGCCGCCTCTCTAACTACAGCAAAAGCTTCTGGCAGAATATCATCCAGAATTTCTTTGGTTTCTTCATCGTTTCCTGCCTTAGCAAGTTGTTCGCGAAATTCGCCTGTTTTTGCTTTGAGCTCTTCGTCGGACAAATCTTTGATGTCTTCCTCAATCAGATTTATTTCCGCCACCAAAGGCTGAAACTTCTTGAGTTTACGTGCATTGGGGTCGCCCAGCAGTCTTTTCAGCATAGTATTTTTTATGAATAATCCTTATTCTTAATTTTGGGTTTGATATTTGCTTTCTAATCTTTGATTGCCTAGTTAGACAGAAATTTTAATAACTTTTAATAATTCTACCATTTGCCTACTTTTACCGACTTTAGGAATATCTACCCATTTGTCCGATATCAGTTATCAGTTATCAGTCATCAGCTACCAGTGATTGAGGTCGTAAGTAGTGCCGAAGCTTAACTATCGTATAATAAGCCTATGTTAAACGTTTAGTATAAGTAATATAGCGTGATTTTGCACTTATATCAGCCATTATGCTGATGAATGTCACTCAGTAAAGATGGATAATCTAGCTTATTTCTGATTTTAGACGGCAATTTCGAGGCAAATTTTAGTTCAATGAATAGGAAAAGTAATCAAAATCAAGTGGTTCAGTTTCTCTGTCAGCCCAAAGGAGGGAAAGCTTATTTACTCAATGCTTTAAACTCTAAATCAGAGAAGGTATTTATTGAGGCGCTGCATAATATCATCGATGCCATTAGTAAAGACCTTACTTCCGGATCTTTTTAGTAGAGCTTTAAGTCAAATAAAAAAGTAGAGAATAGAGTTCTAGACTAAAATATATACTGAAAGCTTTATATTTCTTAACATGGCTAGAGATCTACGGGGATTTATTAAAATTTTGGAATCTAAGGGGCAGCTAAGACGCATTTCGGCGTTGGTTGACCCAGAATTAGAAATTGCCGAGATTTCTAATCGGATGCTACAGGCAGGAGGCCCTGGTTTACTGTTTGAAAATGTTAAGGGTTCGCCTTTTCCTGTGGCGGTGAACTTAATGGGTACAGTAGAGAGAATTTGCTGGTCAATGAATATGGAAACCCCAGAAGAACTAGAAACCTTGGGTTCTAAGTTAGCCATGTTGCAACAGCCTAAGCCACCGAAGAAAATCAAGCAGGCAGTAGATTTTGGCAAAGTGTTGTTTGATGTTCTCAAAGCGAAACCTGGACGAGATTTTTTTCCTCCTTGCCAGCAGGTAATCATTGAAGGCGAAGATGTAGATCTCAATAAAGTACCAATGATTCGTCCCTACTCTGGTGACGCGGGGAAAATTATTACTTTAGGTTTAGTTATTACTAAAGATATTGAAACAGGGACACCTAATGTGGGCGTATATCGTCTTCAGCTACAGTCTAAAAACACGATGACGGTTCACTGGCTATCGGTTAGGGGTGGTGCGAGACATTTACGTAAGGCAGCCGAAGCGGGTAAGAAACTGGAAATTGCGATCGCCCTGGGAGTCGATCCGCTGATCATTATGGCTGCTGCCACACCGATTCCCGTAGATCTCTCGGAATGGTTATTTGCAGGGTTATATGGTGGTAGTGGCGTAAAACTAGCCAAATGCAAGACCGTTGATTTAGAAGTCCCTGCTGATGCTGAATTTGTTTTAGAGGGCACAATTACTCCAGGAGAAGTGCTTCCTGATGGCCCTTTCGGCGATCACATGGGCTATTACGGCGGAGTTGAAGATTCTCCTTTAGTACGTTTTCATTGTATTACCCATCGAAAAGAGCCGATTTATCTAACTACTTTTAGTGGTCGTCCTCCCAAAGAAGAAGCGATGATGGCGATCGCTCTTAATCGGATTTACACTCCGATCCTGCGTCAACAAGTTTCGGAAATTGTTGATTTCTTCTTACCGATGGAGGCTTTAAGTTATAAAGCTGCCATTATCTCCATAGACAAAGCCTATCCTGGACAGGCGAGAAGAGCTGCTTTAGCTTTTTGGAGTGCTTTACCACAATTCACCTATACCAAGTTTGTGATTGTCGTTGATCGAGATATCAATATTCGCGATCCCCGCCAGGTAGTTTGGGCAATTAGTTCTAAAGTAGACCCGTCTCGCGATGTCTTTATTTTGCCCGATACTCCTTTTGATACCTTGGATTTTGCCAGTGAAAAAATTGGCTTAGGTGGACGCATGGGGATCGATGCTACCACCAAGATTCCTCCCGAAACCGATCATCCATGGGGTGAGCCTTTAGAATCCGATGAAGATGTAGCCGCAATGGTTACTAGACGCTGGCAAGAATATGGTTTAGCAGATATTGATTTAGAGGAGGTAAATGCCAATTTATTTGGCTATGACATGAATTAAGACACTCTAGGGCTAAATTAAACTGGGAGTGGTCAATGAAGCCTAAAACCGTTTAAATTAATCTACGTCGTTATTAAATTGATAATATATAAAAAAATAGTTATCGATACTTTGAATCTTAGGGTTTAGATGACTACTTCTGGTTAAAATCCGTTGTGCTGGATACTAAATTACAAATCTTTATCAAAAATTTACGCTTTTGACTATGTATTTAATGAAATAATCAATATTGAGTAAGTATATATATTTAGATATACTCATAACCGCAAATGCATAGCTCTAATATCTCATTACCAGGTACCGTTGATGAATAAGAAATACTTGTATACCGCGTTTCTCAGTTGTGCGATCGCTTTAAATGTAGCTCCTCTCAATGCCGCAGAAGATGCTCCAGAAACTTCTGAATCAGCATTTGTCTGCGCCACACAAGAAGGCAAAGCGACCATGTTCGCTTACACTCCAGGGGAGACAAATTTAACTCCACTCATGAATTGGCATGCAGAGTACTTACTTCCAGAACAGTCGGGTACAGAGGTTTGTCAACAAACTGCTGCTAAGTTACAAGATTCTTATGAGCAAGACCAAGCAAGATATCTTAAAGCAGAAACCACAGAAGAAGAAAATTTGGTTTGTTTGGTTAATGAAGAAGAACAGAACTGTATTGCGGAAGATAGTCAAAAACTTTTTAGCGTTAATCCAAAATACAATGCAGGTTGTGTTTTAGAGAACAAAAGCCCAATTGAATGCAAAGCATTAAAGGTTAGGGGTATATATAGTTTTGATGATAAACCCTATCAGCCTCTTTGGTGGCCCTGGTAATCAGCACTTGTTCTCGTAGCAAATACTAATTCCCGCCAACTTTATTTGGTCAACTGCTGATCTAAAAATTTTTCGATTGAATACAATTCTTGGATAAAAATTAATGCTTTAAGTGATTTAACTCAATTGCTGAGTATTAATTAATTTAATTGCTCAAGGTAAAATTCAGTTAACATTTGTATTTTACACAGGCAATATTTTGCACTCTAATTATATATTCTTATGATACAGCAAAATGAAAAACACTATATATTCAGATTTGTCTAGTACTTCTCGAATAGTTAGTGATCTTGCCGTATATTTCACCAGCAACT
>CBDUCX010000201.1:0-10467 GCA_965365755.1 uncultured Pleurocapsa sp. | reverse complement strand
TATTTCTAGTGCTGGCGTAGCTCAGTTGGTAGAGCAGCTGATTTGTAATCAGCCGGTCGCAGGTTCAAGTCCTGTTGCCAGCTTCAGAAATAGATTAACCAACAAGGTTTGAGATTAACTTCGTTTGCATAAAAGAACGGTAGTTTTGTATTCAAAGATAATCCCTGACCAATTCCCGCCAAAATTCCCACTAATAGTTCTCTGGAAAACCTACTGGTTTCAATCTAAATGCAGTTTAGTTGTACAATTGACAGTTGTATTATGCTAAACAGACTGTGATTGAACGCTATACCCTGCCCGAAATGGGCGAAATTTGGACTGATAACTATAAACTCAAAACGTGGCTACAGGTAGAAATTGCAGTCTGCGAGGCTCAAGCAGAACTGGGTTATACTCCCCAGGAAGCTGTTGATGAAATCAAAGCCAAGGCTGATTTTGATCTGCAACGAGTATTGGAAATTGAAGCTGAAGTCCGCCATGATGTTATTGCTTTCTTAACTAATGTTAATGAATATGTTGGTGATGCAGGGAGATATATTCATTTAGGACTAACTAGTTCTGATGTCTTAGATACGGGAATTGCTTTACAAATGGTGGTTAGCCTCAACCTGATCCTAGAACGTCTAGAAGAATTAATTCAGGCAATTCGTTATCAGGCACAACAGCATCGCTACACCGTTATGGTAGGTAGATCCCATGGTATTCATGCAGAACCAATTACCTTTGGTTTCAAGCTGGCTGGCTGGTTAGCGGAAGTATTGCGTAATCGCGATCGCCTAGTAAGATTACGTAAAGAAATTGCCGTAGGTAAGATTTCTGGTGCTGTCGGTACCTATGCTAATGTCGATCCGCAGATAGAAGCGATCGCTTGCCAAAAATTAGGCTTAAAACCAGATTGCGCTTCAACTCAGGTTATTTCCCGCGATCGTCATGCGGACTTTGTTCAACAATTGGCTTTACTGACTGCCTCTATTGAACGTTTTGCCGTGGAAATTCGCAATCTACAGCGAACGGATGTTCTAGAAGTTGAAGAATTTTTCTCCAAAAAGCAAAAAGGTTCTTCAGCTATGCCCCACAAGCGTAATCCGATTCGTTCGGAGAGATTAACGGGAATGGCGCGGATTGTTCGTGGTAATGCGGTAGCAGCCCTAGAAAACGTGGCCTTATGGCATGAACGGGATATTTCTCATAGTTCTGTGGAACGGGTGATTTTGCCGGATAGCTGCATCCTGACTCACTTTATGCTGAAGGAAATCACTGGTTTGGTGAAAAACTTGCTAGTGTATCCTGAAAATATGCAGCGCAATATGAATGTCTATGGTGGGGTAATCTTCAGCCAAAGAGTGCTGCTGACATTGGTAGAAAAAGGCATGAACCGAGAAGAGGCTTATCGTGTGGTACAAGGATGCGCCCATCAAGCCTGGAACAAGATTGACGGTGATTTTCGTAAGTTGATTGCCGAGGATGAAACAGTTAACAAAACTTTATCTGAGGCTGAAATTGACGCTTGCTTCGATCCCAATCATCATTTAAAAAACCTCGACGATATCTATCAACGTCTGGGAATATAAGTAGCGCAAGACTATAATCAATGAAAATCTAATAGATCGTAAAAACAGAAAATATAATGACCGTAGTTGTCTTTGGCAGTATTAATCTAGATCTAGTGGTAGAAGTTGCTCATTTACCCAGGAAGGGAGAGACAGTAATTGGCGATCGCTTTTTTGCTGCTGCTGGAGGGAAGGCGGCTAACCAAGCTGTGGCGATCGCTAAATTAGGCACCAAGGTAAGTTTAGTCGGTCAAGTTGGCGATGATAGCTTCGGTCAAACTCTAATTAAAGGGTTACAAACTGCGGGGGTAAAGACTGACGGCATTACGGTAAATCCCCATACCTATTCTGGTATTGCCTCAATCGTGGTTGATCAAGAGGGGTCAAACACCATTGCTTGCGCGGCAGGAGCAAACAATCTAGTCAGAGAAGCAGAATTATCACAATTCAAAAAAATACTTCCCCAAGCCAAGATTGCGCTTTTAGAGCTAGGTATTCCGATTGCAACAGTTTTAAATGCCGCCAGAGAAGCAAAAGCTCACGATTGCTTACTGATATTAGATCCTGCGCCAGTTATTGCTAATTTGCCGGAAGAGTTATTTACTTTGGTCGATATTATTACTCCTAACGAGATTGAAGCCAGTCAGCTAGTAGGTTTTACTGTCGATGGAGTTACTACAGCCAGGCAGGCAGCATCTTTTTTACATCAGATGGGAGTCAAAAATGTGATTATCACTTTGGGCAGCCAAGGCTCCCTCTATAGTAATGCTCAAGAAAGCTTCTGGGTTAAACCTATTCCTGTCACTGTGGTGGATACGGTAGCTGCGGGAGATGCTTTTAACGGAGCTTTAGCGGCGGCGCTGGCATCAGGTAAAACTCTTAAACAAGCCCTCCAGTGGGCAACAGTTGGTGGTGCTTTGGCCGTAACTAAAACTGGCGCTCAGTCTTCTCTACCAGATAAAGATAGTTTCCAACAGCTACTCGGCAAACAAACAATACAATATTGTTAATTGTTAGGTTGGTAGTGCTAAAGGACTATCCGATTAGAAGTAATGTAGAGAATAGTATAGACAAACCTGTTTTTTTGTCTGCTATGTCAATTTCAGAAATCACAGCTCATCTGTGAGTATTTATGTAGTGTTTGGGGAACGCTAAAAGTAATGATTTCCTTTACTTTTTATGAATAACCAAGAGCAATCCTATTCTACTAAACGTATTAGCATTACTAGTGATAGTACTCAAGGCAATGGACAAAGTGGTTCTAACTCGATCAGCGATGATGGTAGATTTGTTTCTTTTGAATCCAATGCCACCAACTTAGTCCCCAATGATTTCAATGGACAGACTGATACCTTTATCTATGACCGTTTAAAGCAAACTGTAGAACTAATCAGTATTGCACCCGATGGAACTCAAGCTAATGGTTCTAGTAGCTCTGGCGAGCTTAGTAGTAATGGTCGATTTCTCACCTTTGCCTCTTTTGCTAGTAATTTAGTCCCCAACGACACCAATGGTCAGCGTGATATTTTTGTTTACGATCGCCTGAACAAAGCTATTGAATTAGTTACTGTTGCCAGTGATGGTACTCAAGCCAATGGCTTAAGTCTGTTCAGTGCCATTAGTGATGATGGTAGATACGTTGCCTATGAATCAACGGCTGATAATTTAGTGTCTGGTGATACTAATGAACTAAAAGATATTTTTGTCTATGACCGTATTGAGAAAACTACCAAACGAATCAACCTATCAGCTAATGGTACTCAGGCTAATGGTTCTAGCGATCTAGGTGGCCTTAGTAATGATGGTCGGTATATTAGTTACACTTCAGATGCCAGTAATTTAGTCCCTGGCGATACTAACGGTCAAAGTGATATTTTTGTCTATGATTTAACTACCAATAGTACTCAGAGAATTAATCTGGCTAGTAATGGTACTCAAGCCAACGGTGATAGTAACTCTAGTTCCCTCAGTAGTGATGGTAGATATATCGCTTATGAATCAACCGCCAGTAATCTAGTTACCAATGATACTAATGGTCAGAGTGATATTTTTGTTTATGACCTGATCGAATCAACTACCGAACGAGTTGACGTTAATAGTGACGGCATTCAATCTAATGGGGATAGTAGTGCAGCGACCATTAGTGATGATGGTCGGTATGTTGCCTTTTTATCAGAGGCGAATAATTTAGTTGCTGATAACAATGCCCAATTTAATATCTTCTTGCGCGATCGCACTGAGCAAACTACTATCAGTCTGGATGGGGATTCTTTTCCCACAATTAGCGGTAATGGTCAAAATGTCTTGTTTACCTCTAGTCTCGATACTTTAGTGGCTGATGATACTAACGACACTGGGGATGTTTTCGTTATCAGTGAGAAGAATACAGATATCAGTCGTTTTACTACTGATGATGTTCATCGTTTTTATCAGTTCGAGAAAGGATTTCATCTCTATACTACTGATGATAATGAGATTAACGTTGTTCAAGAACAAAGTGCTGCGGGACAACTATCTTATCAATATGAAGCAGAAAAATACACCGTCCTCAGTGATAATAAAGATGCTTTGACTGGGGAAACTCTATCAGGAGTCAAGCCTGTATATCGCTTTTTTAATACTGATACTGGCGCCCACCTCTACACTACCGATGAGAATGAAAAAGGTGTTATCGAGGACACTTTGCCTAACTATAATTTTGAAGGGATTAAATACTATGCCTTTGAGTCTGAACCCACAGAGATTGATACTATTCCTGTGTTTAGAATGCTCAATAATGACTCTGGTTCCCATCTTTATACGATTGACCAGAATGAGTTGAACTACATTCAGGAAAATTTACCTAACTTTTCCTTTGAGAATAACGGTAATGCTGTGTTCCATGTTTTTGAACTGTAGATAATCTGAATTTAATTAGTATTATGGCGATCGCTTTTTACTCAGGCGATCGCTTTGAGTAATAACTCTAGTTTTATAGTATAAGAGAATAAAAAGACCTAGAATATAAGACTTTAACCACCTGCTAGAAATCAGATAATCATAGAGCGACCTAAAGTAAAAATGAAAAATGACGAATTAAATTTAATTGAAACTGAACTAAGTAGTCCTCTAGATCAGATTGATTCGGCAGAATCCGTAGCCAAAATTCCCCCACCAGACCCAGAGCGGATGTTAGAGTTGCTAAAATCTGACACTGCCTCAGACAGAATGCTAGCAGCAAGAGCGTTTTGCGAACTGAAAGATCCCCGTTCTATTCCACTACTAATTAAGCTACTCCATGATGTATGTCCTTTGGTTAGAGTTAGTACTGCTTATGCATTAGGTCGCAATACTGACGAGACTGCCGTTGAACCTTTGATTGAGCTACTGGCTAAGGATTTTAATGGTTATGTCCGCAAGGGAATAGTTTGGGCATTGGGCAACAGTAAAGATCGTCGTGCCCTCCATCCACTGGTTCATGCTCTGAGGACTGATATTTCAGCGGTCAGACTATGGGCAGCAAGTGGTTTAGCTCAGATTGCCCCTTTAAAGTATGAAGATATCATTACCGCTATACCACCTTTGATTCACGGTCTAAGAAGAGACTCCACTGCCGCAGTACGCAGTAATTGTGCTTGGGCAATTGGGCAACTGTGTCGAGAACTTCCTTCTAACGTGATTTATGCTACGGCGATCGATGCTTTGATCGAGTCCTTGGTTGAAGACGATGATTTCGGTGTTAAAGATGACGCGAGAAGTGCTATTCTCAAAGTCGGTGATCCTCGTGGTCTACAGATGATCGAGGAACTAGAATTTGAAGGCTTAATTTAACTATTTCTATTTGATTGATATTACATGACAAAACCTTTGATTGTCGGAGTTAGTGGTGCCTCCGCCCTAATTTATGCTGTCCGTGCTCTGAAATATCTCCTAGCTGCTGACTATACGATTGAATTAGTAGCCTCTCGTGCTACTTATATGGTTTGGCAAGCAGAGGAAAATATTCGGATGCCTGCTGAACCGAAGGAGCAAGAAATCTTTTGGCGGGAAAAGGCAGGGGTCAAGTCAGCAGGAACTCTTAACTGTCATCGTTGGGGAGACGTAGGAGATAATATTGCTAGTGGCTCTTTTCGTACTCTGGGAATGGTGGTCATTCCCTGTAGCATGAGTACCGTTGCCAAAATTGCCGCAGGCTTAAGCTCAGATCTTTTAGAAAGGACAGCAGATGTCCAAATTAAAGAAGGAAAACCCCTGATTATCGTACCGAGAGAAACACCTTTGAGCTTGATCCACTTGCGTAATTTAACTGCTTTGGCGGAAGCTGGGGTTAAAATTGTGCCGGCAGTTCCCGCTTGGTATAATCATCCCAAAACGATAGAGGATTTAGTTGATTTTGTGGTGGCTAGAACTTTGGATACTTTAGATATTGACTGCATTCCCATAGAACGATGGAAGGGCTAATTAGCCTGCTTTTGTAACCATTTGTAATCAATCATTCTAAGTCTTTTAATTAATAACGGGGGTGGCTTTAATTACAGAACCATTGTTCACGCCCATTGTGAAATTTAAAGGTATATCGGGATAGTTTTTGGCTACCTGACGATAGACAGAGTGGTTGGTAGGAAGGTTGAGTCTTTCCCCATCTTTATTAAATTTGACTCGATACTCCACCTGGCGCAATAATTCAGGTTTGCCAATTTTTTCGTAAGACTTTTTTTGACCTGCTTCTAGATCATCAACAGTTGGTTTAGGAGGGACTTTTGGCCACCAAATACCTTTATCATCCTGAAGTACTGCTCCCTCTGGTTTTTCTCCATTAACATTAATCAATGAAGCTGACTCAAACTTCTGATAGCGTCCTCGCTTGTCCTCCAAGGGATCGGGGGTGTAGTTGACCCGCCAAGTATAAGTCGCTTCGGCGGTTGCTTCGTACTGTCCTGCTCCCGATTGTGATGAACCACAGCTATTGAGAGCGATCGCCATACTAAGACCTGCGGTAGCTAGAAAAATTTGATTAAACTTTCGTCTAGAAAGCAGTTTAGATGCTGGTATCATAAGTGTTTTTGGGGAACTATCCGTTAGCAATATTTCCGATTAATCATTCAATCTGAACATTTGAAAAAAACAGGAAATATGTGAATATATGTAGTGGCTTAAGTTATATATCTAAATATATTACTAGAGTTGCATATCAATATAAATATAAAAGAACTATATTAAAAAATGGTAAGGATTATAGCACAAGGATTGCTGATATTAGGGATTATGCCCGTTACCCTAGTCAACTCTACTGTAATAACTACAAATAACCAAAATCAAGTTTTTTCTAAGTCGCCAGCAAAGATAGATGAACCTATTCTTAATTCGTCCTGTGCTACCGTGAGGTTGCCAAAAAAATGTCTTCCGACTATCCCTACTGTCAAAAAATCAGAAATTCATTCAGATTTATGGCTACAGGAAATTACTCACTCCTTACTATCTGATTCCTGGTTTGCTGAATCATTATTTTTACTGAGCAAATCAAAAAAACAAGAACAAAAATATAAAAAATATAATTTCGACTGGCAAAAAAAACTTGAGCGAAAATCGATTAATTTAGATTCGATTAAACTCGCCAAATTAACTTCTGAGCATCATACCTCTCAAAATGATCATTCTCCACCAAAATTTCCTCAATTGTCTCGCAGCAGCCTAATTGTTTCCTTTCCTCAAGACAATAGTTCTTTTGTCCCGATAAATACCAAACTGGCTAATCCTGCACCAGAAACTAAGCGTATTGCTAGTCCCTTTGGTTGGCGCAGAAGACCTTATAGCAATCAACTACAGTTTCATCAGGGGATTGACTATGGTGCTCCCTTCAGTTCTCCTGTAGTTGCGGTGGGGAATGGAATTGTTACTAGGGTTGTCTCGGGTTGTGCCGACTTTGATAATTTGTTTTGTGGAGGTCAATTAGGCAATTGGATTGAGATCGATCATGGCAACGGGACGATTGGCACTTATGGTCATTTAAAAAGCAACTCAATCACGGTTAAAGCGGGCATGAAGGTGCGGAAAAATCAGAAGATTGCTCAGGTTGGTAGTTCTGGTTGGTCAACAGGGGCACATTTAGATTTCCGCCTCGAAGTGAATGGAAAGCATGAAGATCCTGCTCATTATGTGATGGCAATTGAGTCGAAAAAAAGCAATTTAAGGTGATAGTAAATTAGGAGCAAGGTAATATTGGGTGAGAGAAAAAATGGGTGAAGATTGTTAAAAGACAGCGAAAACCAAATAAAAAGCTCATAATTGCTCCCTTTTCAGACAAACAGCGAGGTTCTGACCAATTTTTCTTTCAATCTTCTTCTAAATCAACCTTGACATCTTGCTTACAAGTTAAACTTGTTACGAATGGCATTAGTCAGATTGGCTTTAGTTAGATTAGTGTTGGTTAAATTAGCGTCTCTTAAATCGGCGCTAATTAGTTTGGCATTAGTCAAGTTAGCGTTGCTGAGATTGGCATGAGTCAAGTTAGCAGCAATTAATTTAGCGTTACTTAGATTTGTTCCCTCAAGGTTGGCATGGCTCAAATCGGCTTCAATGAGATTGATATTAGCTAAATTTAACTGAGATAAATCGGCGTGACTTAAATCGGCATGACGAAAGTTGATTCTCCCCAGGGCATATCCTTGGATGAGACTGGCGCGATCGCTGATTCGTAGTTCTCTTTGAGGTAAGGTAGTTATGGTGAAGCTTCTGTCTTTGCTACTCTTGATTAGCTCAGATAATTCTTGATACAGGGAGTAATTGCCGATCCCACTAATGTTCACCCAAGCCCTAGTACGAGTCAGAGCAACATACAGTTGATTACGCAGATATAAATCGGCTTCCCCTTGAGCAATCTGATCTAAACCGATTAAATATACTAGATCTGTTGCTTGTCCTTTGGCACGATGAATTGAGGAAATAGTAATTGCCCCTGGATACCAGAAGCGATTTGGCTCAAGTTGTTCAGTTGACTCTAAAGAATTAAAAGTACGTTGACCAGGAAGATAAATATTAATTCCTTGATTGATGAGAAAAGTTGCAGTTTGTTTAACTAAAGGGCACGAATTATAAGATGACCCTAAAACAATCACTAAAATCTCTCGATCTGGCTGAAGATTATCTTTAATTAAATTATGCTTAATCTTTTGTGATAAGACAGTTAATTCTTGCTGACGGGAAGGAAAGCACTCAAAGTTAATGAGATCTCCCTGCCACAGTTCACCGATAATATTTGGTGAATTATTGCTTGCTTTAACTAGAGTAATTTGCTTGTCTCGTTGCCAATTACCTGTTGTTTTGTAACCTAAAGCTTGCCATTCTTCGGCATAAATTGAACCTGTGAGCAGACCTTTCTTGCGTAATAATCCTATGGCGATCGCCTGCGCAACAGTTATAATCTGCTGGGGTGTACGATAGCAACGAGAAATAATTTCTGTTTTGTTAAACTGCTGGTAATATTTCCCTGTAACTAAATGTCCTAATTCTTCACCAAATAGTTCCACGGGTTCGGGTACTTTTAAACTGGATAAACTTTGTAGTTCGTCATAAGCCCAAATGAGTCGTTTTTGCTGAGGATATACAGGATTAACAGGACGCAAAGATTGATAGGCTAACCAATAAAAAGGTTGTTTATCTTGATACTTCCAATGATTAGCAATTAGGTCTTGTCCCTCATCAATTAAAACCGCATCGAAAATAGGAGGAATTATTCTATTTTCTAGTAACTTAACACAGGCTTCTGCTAACGCTTCATTGGGATGTTTACTGAGGGTAAAAGGTACAGATAAAGGAATAGTTCCCGCTGCCTTGCATACTGTGCCATAAAATCCCGACTGTTGTTTACTACCCCAAGCATGGAGAATTTTTAGCTGAGATGTTTTAGGATCATAACCTGCTTGGTTTTGTGTAAAATAGCGTATCCACTGATCAACTTGTTTAGTAATTACATCATATAAACTGCGTGAAAAAAAGACTAAAGCAATGTGCCATTCTGGATATTTAACCGACATCAAAGCTGCTTTTTGACAGAGAATTACTGTTTTACCTGAACCAGCAACTCCCCTAATTCTTTGCATCCCTGGAGGAATTTGTTTGGCAATTTTTTCTTGTTCTAAATCTAACTGATTGATCCGCGATCGCACTTGTTGCACATAGTTACGCCGACTTTCTGTACCGCAATAAAAACGCTGATGAACAGGAGTATAGAGAGCTGTTCCACCTAGCACCGACAATAATAATTCCCATTGGGTTGGGGTTAAGACCTCTCCTGAAACAAGAGGATGAATTTGAGTAATTAAACTAGTAATTAAATCAGAGTTGGCTAGTTGTTCTTGAAACAGAATAGGAGGAGAATTAGGTAATGTAGCAAAGCCCTTGGCTTGCCATTGAATTTGTTTAATATAGGGCAATGCCACCAATGCCCTCGCACTAACTTTTTGCTTTAATAATGGTTCGCGATCGCTATATTCCAATAAAGCAAATAATTGTCTTTCTGCCTGTTGATAAGGATTACCAGATTGAGTATAAAAATTTTGATATTGCCAATTATGACCCTGAATAGCAACTAACTGTTCAATCTTAATTCCCTTGACTTCAATTACTATTAAACCCAGTTGATGATCAGCAATTAAAATATCAGGTTCTTTCCTAAATTTACCTGACTGAGAAAAAATAGGATAACGCCAATAAGCCACACACCCACGCTGGGCAAAAGCACTTTTAATACTATCCCAAACTAATTTCTCTCCCGCCTCCCCCTGATCACCTAAGATTTCGGTAGCAATAAACTTATTTAGATTATTCATCCACAGCAATTCTTGGTTATCTCAGATACACCTTGGTCAATTTGGGGAATTAGGGAATAAATTCAATAAACAACTTTCCCAACTCCGAACTCCGAACTCCGAACTCCGAA
>CBDUCX010000200.1:0-10507 GCA_965365755.1 uncultured Pleurocapsa sp. | reverse complement strand
TTTTGCTCTACTTCTAAAGGTAGTAAATCTCTTGCTCCCGCAGGTGGTTGATAAATCATTTCCAGTAAGTTAAGAGTTCTCTTGTGACAAGCTATTGAACCAGAACCAGAGTCCCCCCAAGAGATGTCTATGTTATCTTACTTTTTTTTCGCCCCAAAAAATCCACTAAAAAAGCCACTATTACCTGGTTTATTATTTTTAGCAGCAGAATCAGGATGGGATGTTTTAGATTTTTTAGCTACTCTGATCAGTTTATCCAACGACTTTTTACTTTCCACCACTAGGGGGTTATGAGGATCAGCTTTAAAAGCCTTGCCGATATGAACTTTTGCCATAGTCAACTGTTTCTTATGCAAATATGCTCGACCCATAACAGCATGGGCAACACCATGATTAGGATCGATTCTCAAGGCATCTTTTAATTCTTTGATTGCCCGCTCAAATTCGCCTTTGGAGATGTATTGTTGAGCGCGGTTGACAAAAGCTGTAACTCTTGATTCTGTTGTCGGCTCATCTGCCTGTACTGAAGTGGTTGGAGGGGGAGAAGATGCTTGGTTAAGGGCAGCTTGAGTTTGAGGTACAGTTTGTCTATTAATCTGTTGTCGAGTAGGAGTTTTTTGGCTGTGGCGATTCATCCCGCGATCGCCTTTGAGCATGAGGTAAACTAAATTTAACTCACTAATTGACTCGATTTCTTGAGGCGTTTGTTCTAGGGAATTATATTGCTCCGCCGTTATTCTTTTTAATAGTTTGGGGTAGAGTAATTCGGCGTTGTCTCCAGCTTTTAATAGCTCTTGGGCTAACGGACTTTTGACTACAATCTTATCTTTATTTTCTGCTAGACGTTTACCAATTTGAGTTAAAACCAGTTGGTGTTCGGCAAAAGCATTTTTTCGCGATAGTTGCTCATAAGCAGGATTGACCAATTTTGAGAGAATTTGTCCTGCTATTTTCTGCCTATCTTGATCTGAACGGCATTTGTCGGGATGGAGTTTTTGGGCAATTTTCAGATATCGTAAGCGAATTTGCTTCGGTTCAGCGTCTATCGACACGCCCAGTACTGCGTGATGATCCGTAATGTTGAGCTTAAAAAGTCCGTGTTTAATCGCGAAAGACATAGAAGATACGAATATAAATTATCAGCAACAAGACATGTCCTTGCTGTGGAAATGCCAATCAAGATAATAGCTGTATTCATATTGTTCCCTGAACTCTTTGGGAACTAACAAAGTAAACGTCCCAATTTTGCCCACCAGCGAATGAAGCGATCGCGTAATTAAGACATCATAGTAGTCGGACAACTTTGTTTTGAGGAATAGCATGATTAAATTTTCTTCCTTGTCTCCTTGTCTTCCTTGTCCTCCTTGTCTCATCTCAACCCCTCAATTTAAAATTGGCAGACTAATAGGGGAGCGTCAATTAATGGCAACCGCTATGCATATCTTAATGAAAAATATAGAGTAGGTACGCTAGAAATAGAGATATTACAGCTCAGAAATTTTTTGCTTAAAAAATCAAAAATAATCGTCTGTTTCATGGGAGATATTAAATGGTTATCTGGGAAGGCTACTATAAAAATTTCAAGATCGAGCCAGATTCAGTGCGTGAAGGATGTGAACCTCAGATCATGCTTCAAGGTCAACCTACAGAAAAAGCAATTATTTTAATTCACGGTTTGACGGATTCTCCCTATTTTATGCAAGCGATCGGAGAATGTTTTTATCAATGGGGATTCAACGTTTTTATTCCCTTATTAGATCGTCATGGTCTAAAAAATCCCACTTATCTTAAGGGAATAACAATGGAAGCTTGGATTGAAAATGTGGATTTTGCTATTCAAGAAGCTAAAGATAAGTATAAATGTCGAATAATTTCGATTGGTGGTTTATCTACAGGTGGGACTCTTAGTGTTCTGAAAATGTTTGATTCAGCAAATGATATTACTGGTGGATTATTTCTTTTTTCTGCTGCTTTAGATATAGCTGGTATAGCAGGAAACCTAATAGAGAAGTTATTGAGAACACGCATCATTCTACCAATTTTGGCTAACATACAAGACTGGTTTGGAAAAGAACTGATTGGCGATAATCCCTTTAGATATTCGCGAATGGATAATGATGGTGCCAAAGAATTATCTAAATTAATTTATAAAATAGATAAGCACCTTAAAAAAATTAAACAAGGTAATATTAATCAACCTATTTTCGTTGCTCATTCTGAATATGATAGTGCAGCAGACATTCAAGGTGTAGAAGACTTAATTGCTAAAAGCAACCAAGATAAAACTGAGTTTTTCAGAATTGGGAAGTACTTCCATGTTCCTCATGCTAGTGTTGTGTTAAAAGAAGACGTTTTAGCCAAAAACGGTTCTCCTTTGGAACCAAAAAATCCTTTTTTTGACGAAATGATGAATGCAGCAAATAAATTCCAAGAGCAACATCTGGGGAAGATTTAGCTTTACTGATTAATTTACATCAGTTAATCTGTACTAGAAGTAACGAGTAACGAGTAACGAGTAATAAGTTGAGGCAAGGGAATGGGCGAGTCGTGACAGACCACTAGAATTTACCCTACTCTGCTGGTTCAAAATCTGATTTATCTGCTCCACAAGTCGGACATACCCAATCTTCTGGTAGATCCTCAAAAGCTGTTCCTGGTTCAATTCCGCTATCTGGATCTCCTACTTCTGGGTCGTATTCGTAGCCACAAACTGAGCAGACATATTTCATGATGTTTCTCCTCTCAATAGTTACTGCTTTATAGTATCATCCAAAAACGTTAGCTTATCTTAGTTTGAAACAGCTCTACTATTATCCTGGAGGGAGGATATTAAAAGACTCGACTTCTAGGACAGCACCAATCATTGCCATGGTCATTACATCCTCGCGGATCTTGCCTGTTACTTCTACCTTGATGCCTTCCTGTTTTAATTCTGCTGCTGGATCTTTTAGCTCATAAGTTGTGCCATCTTCTGTTACCAACGCCCAAGTACCAAAGCCAAACCCTTTTTTCTCAACTCTTCCTGTAACGGTCATGTCAGCTACCTCGGCAATAAAAAACTGAGTTCTAAATCATCTTAACAACTTAGAACTCAGCACCTATGAGATTCAAAATATATAGTTAAAAAAAGTTTATGCTACTTGGGTATCTTTTTGGCTAGCTAAATATGCCAAACCAAGACATAGAATAGCATTGACGATCAAATAAGTACGGGCGATCGCGCCACTACCTAAGAGCCATAAACTAGGATCGGCAACCGCACTAACTCCCAAACAAGCTGCTACGCCAATACAGGAGCCGATCGCAAACCACTTGAAGCTAGAATGTCCCAGTAACAAAGTAGTCAAGACAAAGGGAATCAAGGCACTGGCAAATAAGGGATTGAGGTTGGCATTACCGAAAACAACGTTGCCTAATTCTGGCAGAGAACTACCAAATAAACGCATTGGCCATTGTGGTAAATCGAACCAATATAATCCTTGAAGGAAAAATAAACCAGAGCTACCAAAAATCAAACCACTATTTAAACCCAGAGTAAAGGGAAGATAATTGCGTAAAAACCAAGCTAGTAAGTAAGAACCAATTACCATGCCCAGTTTGGGTAACAGAGCTACCGCACCACCATCAATCCAGAAACCAAGGTTGAGATAACCACTCTTGCGCAACCAACGGAAAAAATCGTTAAAGGTAATCTTACCTTTAAGAGCGAGCTGGACTGCTGCACCAGCATCTAAATGCCCTGAACCAAAATGATTTAGATGATCTTCCTCTATCTTGCGGGAGGATTGCTTCAAAATAGCAAAAACTTCATTAGGATCTTCTACCCCTGTCGCCTTGATTAAAGCAGCTACTCCCGCTACGTGAGGAGTCGCCATGCTAGTCCCATACAAGCCTATAAATTCAGATTTACCTGTTTCAAGATCGATGGTGTTTTGAATAATTTTGCCTGCCTCACTTGCTGCGCTACCGCCAGGGGCAGAAATATCAACCCCTGCACCAAAGTTAGAATAATTAGCGATATCTCCCGCAGCGTCAGTAGCCGAAACACTAATCACATCGGGATAACGAGCAGGATAGGAAGCAGCATTACGACCTTCATTACCAGCCGCAGCCACGATTACTATCCCCTTGCTGTGAGCATACTTAATCGCTTCTTCGATCATATTACTAGCACCACCACCACCTAAACTCATGTTGATGACATCTGCACCATTATCCGCAGCAAATTTGATCGCTTCAGCAATATCGGCAACTGTTCCGCCACCGCTAGCTGCAAGAACTTTAAGGGGCATAATACTGGCTTCGTAAGCAATACCCGCCACGCCATAGCCATTGTTGGTAGACTGAGCAATAGTTCCTGCTACATGAGTTCCGTGTCCGTGGTCGTCACTAGCATCATCTTTATTGTTAACAAAATCGTAGCCTTTGACAAACTTGGTTAATTTTAAATCGGGTACTTGCTCTTTGCTAACTCCTGTATCGATTACGGCAACGGTTACTCCTGCTCCCTTGGTTTCATCCCAAGCTTGCTCAACATTAATCGCTCGGAAGTTCCATTGCTTATTGTATTGAGGATCGTCAGGAACAGCACTAGCTTGGTATATATAATTTGCTTCAATATATTCAGTATCTTTGCTCAAAGGCGATCGCTTTAATTCTTTCAGGATCTTTTTGTCTCCTTCTACAATGTAGATGCGATCGCTAATGGAGAAAACACTATTAAGATCAACTCGTTGCTGATATTTTGCCGATAACTGTTGGATTTCTTCACTAATTTGAGAAATCGGCACTTCTTCCTTAAAATCTAAAATAATGGAGTCAAATTCTCCTTGTTGTGCCAGTCCTTTAAAATTGAACAGGGCAAATCCAATTCCTAGGACAAACAGGCACAGCAGCATTAATTTTTTCATAGCTACTTTTGCATAAACATTATTTTCTTATTCTCTAAGATAACGTAACTCTTATATAACAAGCATTTTTGTAGCCAATCTTTGCTTTAAATTTTAATGATTTGACTCTAGCGAACTTACAATTTAAAACTAACTGGAAAAAGCCCAGTGCAAAAATATCACTTACTAAAACTTTACAAATAGTTAATATTATTCTTTATTTAGAGTAACGACAAAAGCAAAATGTCTATAATAAAAATATTGTAGATATTGTCGATCTAACATCCAAAATGAATCAAAAAAAGCAAGAGGTCGATCCAGGAGTTGCTTATCTTTTATGGGCGCTTGGGTTCGTGGGATTTTGCGGAATTCACCGCTTTTATTCTGGTAAAATCACTAGCGGATTACTTTACTTTTTTACCGGTGGTTTCTTCTTTGTAGGTCAAGTTGTTGACTTATTTCTGATTCCTGGTATGACTAGAGATAGAAATATGCGACTGTTGTATGAAGCAACAATAGAAGCTCGTAACAATAGTCCTAAAGTAACTTTAGTCCAGCAAGAAAAGGAGCACAAAAAGACCGATCCGATGCTAATTTTGTTACAGGCTGCTGCCAAGCACAATAACGTCTTATCAATAGGTCAGGCAATGCTCGCTACTGAATTACCTATCGACCAGGTAGAAAGTTTATTAAACAAGGCGCTCAAGCAAGGTTTAGCTCATATTGACAACGACGAGGAAACAGGAGCAGTCAGATATTACTTTGATGTTTGAGCATACTGTCTTGCTACGAAGAGAAAGTAGCTAATTGGTTAATTTATCTTGCTCTTGTCTGGCAAAAGAGACATGAGAAGTAGCAATAGAAATATCAAGATTAAATATCAAGATTAAATTTTTCCTGAATATCTCTAACATTATTTAGAATTTAGCAAAACAATTAGTCATGAACTGTTAACTATCTACTAAAATGCTAGACTTAGCCAAAATTGCAGGACAAATTCCTGGTATCAGTCAACATCTACACCAAGAAGCGATCGCTTCTAGCAAAAGATTAGAGTATGCCCAGGATTTACAGTTACAGGCAGCTAACAGACAGACAGAATTAACTCAACAACAGACGGATTTTCGCGATCGCCTATTGTTTGCCGCAGCTACCCCCATCGAGCCTTTAGATCAATGTTTTGATATTGAACCTGCACCCTATAGTCATAGCGTCTTTGCCACAGATGGTTCACAGATTTCTCCTTCTCATCACGAGATTGCCTATTGCTATTTAATTAATATCGGTCAGATCATGATCCACTATGGTCAGAGTTTGCACCCTTTGCTAGATAGCCTTCCCGAAGTTTTTTATAAAACTGAAGACTTATATGTCTCACGGCAATGGGGGATTCGTCTCGAAGAATGGATGGGTTATCGGCGTACGGTTTCCGAGGCAGAAATGCTGGCAGAAATGGCATGTAATTGGGTACTACCTCCAGGAGAGCATCATGATGTACCCAACTTGGCTTTAGTTGATGGTTCGCTGATTTACTGGTTTTTAGATGGTTTGCCCGTGGAAGCCAGGGATAAAATACTGCCCCCTATCTTGGCTTCCTGTGAACGACTGAGAGAAACAAATATCCCGATGATGGGTTACGTCAGTGCTTCTCGCAGTACTGAAGGCTTAAACTTCTTGCGTTTGCATACTTGTGAATACGAACATCCTAACTGTGTAGTTAACTGCGGGGATCTATTTGATAAGTATCCCTGTCAGAAAATCGATTCCTTGCGGGATTCAACCTTCTGGGCAAATCGACTGCAACCAGGACAAAGAAGCCCCCTATATCGTAGCAATTTGCGTATTTTAGATCTTTACGAAGAAGCCCAGCGAGTTCATTTCTGTTATGTTCATGTCGGTACAGAAGTCGCTCGGATTGAAGTTCCCGCTTGGGTGGTGGAAGATCGGGCTTTATTTGAACAATCTTTGAGTATCGTGCTGGCTCAAGTACAAAAAGGCTATGGTTATCCCGTAGCACTGGCAGAAGCCCATAATCAAGCAGTGGTTCGAGGAGGCGATCGCGCCCGCTTTTTTGGTCTACTAGAACAACAGCTAATTAAAGCAGGTTTACGCAACGTCGGCACTTCCTACAAAGAAGCAAGGAAACGAGGCAGTATTGCCTAACCCGATGAGTAACATTGAAAGCTGGAAAATAAAGTTTTACCACAAGCTATCGCTTTAGCTGACAATCATTTGTTACAATTACTGGCGTTAAGACTAGACGTGAAATATTTATTCATTGAGCCAACAACCATTAGACACCATAAACGCCAGCGACATAAGCCTCGACACCTTAACTCAAGAACTAGCAGCCATCCAGCAAACTGGTTCTAAGCGAATCGCGCTATTGGGTTCTCGCCATGTACCATTAATACATCAGCAGCTCATTGAAATGATGAGTTACGCTTTAGTTTTAGGAGGAAATCGGTTAGTTACCTCTGGAGCTATTGGAACTAATGCGGCTGCCATTAAAGGTGCAATGCGTGCTGACTCGAATTTATTAACCGTAATTTTGCCCCAGAGCTTATCACGTCAGCCCAGAGAATCTACAAAGCAATTGGAGAAAGTCGTCCACTTGATCGAAAATTCTAAAAATGATCATTTGTCTCTAGGAGAGGCGAGCGCGATGTGCAACAGTGAAATTATTTCCCGTTGTCAGCAGTTAATTTGCTTTGCTTTTCATGATAGTGATACCCTTTTGAAAACTTGTCAGGAAGCAGAAGAACAGCGGAAAATAGTTACGCTGTTTTATTTTGACTAATGAGCTAGTTAAGCTGAGGAATATGTCAAAATAGATTGGTGATTCCCAACTTACCCCATGATTGCTAAACCTGCGAAACATCGTGAAGAGCACATTCTAATTGTTACCGATGGCAAAGGTCATCGGGAAATTCGCCTTCAGGATCAGACTTATTCTCTGGGGCGGGGTCAACAATGTAATATTGTACTGCAATCTCAGTTTGTGTCTCGTCATCATGCAACTCTCATCAGAAGAGAGGAAGAAGACGGAAATTACTATCGAATTATCGACGGTGATTCAGAAGGAAAAACTAGCGTTAATGGGTTATTAGTTAACGGGAAGAAAGTGAGATTTCACGACCTGAGAAACGGCGATAAAGTTATTTTTGGCCCCCAGGTTGAAGCAGTATACGAATATCGAGAATACGATATCTTTCCCACCATCCCCCCAGATGATCCCTACGATATTACCCTCATCGATCCCGCAATGATCGAAGATGAAGAATTTTAAAATTGAATATCAATGCGCTAAGCTTACGCTAACGGCACTCTAGCTATCTGTAAGTTATTTAATTCACGATCCATAGCTGTAAAAATTCAGGCTACACTAACGTAACTTCGACATTCCCAACCGCATAATTTACTAATCTGTATTCCCTGTTTCTGTTTTCATAACTCAACTTCCATCACTTCTCTAATATGGCGATCGCCACCTAAAATCTTCCAAAGAGTCTGTGGAAATTGTTTAAGATCTATATTTTTCCCAAACCTTGATGATTATGAATGCTTTTCCAGGTTTGCTCGGTCAAGAGAAGGCAGTGGAACTACTTTTACAGGCTGTTAAGTTAGATCGCATTGCCCCCGCTTATTTATTTTGTGGCTCATCGGGTATCGGACGCACAATTGCTGCGAGAAACTTTACGCGGCTTTTATTGACTTCTGGTTTATCTCCTGAAAAATCTGCTCTAGCAACTAAAAAATTACAGACAGGTAATCACCCTGATTTACTGTGGGTTGAACCTACCTATCAAAAAGGAGGTGAACTATACACCGCTGATCAAGCTGCGGAACAAGGTTTACAGTATAAAACCCCTCCAAAAATTCGGATTGAACAAATTCGCCATATTACCCAGTTTCTTAATCGTCCTGCATGGGAAGCAACCAGACAAGTTGTGGTGATAGATGATGCTCAAACTATGGCAGAAGCACCAGCAAATGCTTTATTGAAAACCTTAGAAGAGCCTGGTAATGCCACGCTGATTTTGATTGCTCTGGATACAGATTCGTTGTTAACTACTTTAGTGTCTCGCTGTCAACGTATTCAGTTTTATCCCTTGTCCTTAGCTAATTTAACCGCAGTCTTAAAACTCAATGGTTATGAGTCAATTCTCCAATATCCTGAACTAATGGCGATCGCCCAAGGTAGTCCAGGAAAAGCGATCGCTGCCTGGGAACAACTACAGTCCATTCCCGACGAATTATTACAGCGTTTAAGGCGATCGCCAAAAACTCCTCTAGAAGCTCTAAACTTAGCTCAAACCATCACTACTCAAATAGATGCACCAACCCAACTGTGGTTAATCGATTACTTGCAATATTATTATTGGCAACAGAATCAACAAGTAAAGTTAATGACCACCTGGGAAAAAACCCGTCAATGTCTCCTCCGTTATGTCCAACCCCGCTTGACTTGGGAGTGCGCTCTACTTGAATTGTTACGACATAATTAATTAGCGATCGCTGTTGATCAGCTATCACTGAAAAGTAATCAGTGATAACTAAAAAGATGCCTCGAAAGCCCCGTGACCTAAAATCTAATTACTGCTACCACGTTACCGTTCGCTGTAATAACAGGGAATTCAAGCTAATTCGTCATGAATGCCGTGAAGTATTCATCTATGCTCTGAAACGAGCCAGAGAGAAGTTTAACTTTAAAATCTATGCTCTCTGTATCATGAGTAACCATGTCCATTATTTGCTTGAACCAGCACAGCCAGAGGACTTACCTAAAATCATGCACTGGCTCAACTGGTACACCGCGATGTGTTTCAACCGAATGCTCAATCGGTCAGGGCATTTCTGGGAGAAACGATACCACAGCAGCGGATTTGAAAAAACAGACTACACAAGGGCTTTAAACACCCTACGATATATCCATGCCAACCCTAAAGCAGCCAGGATGCAGCAAGGCTTTTTCTATGATTTCTCTAACTATGGCATCCATGATCGGCTGAGTGACGATGGGATAACTCAATGGCATCCAGCATTTCTCGCCCTGGGCAAGTCTCTAGATGAATGCGCCAGGAAATATCGAGGATTCTGCAACAAGTACAAGCCCAAGCCCAAACCAGAGAAAGGCTACCACTGGGGAGACAAGCTGCTGCCCAAGGTTTTGAAAGCAAGAGAGAAGAAGAAACAAGCACCTGGACAGATGAGGTTGCCTTGGTCTGAATGGGAGGCAAATAGCGACGAGATTCGTGTCGTTGCTGAAAAGTTCGTGATGGCTAACTGTTACGACCCGAAAGTAGCAGCTCAATTCTTCAATGATTCCTGAATCTTTGAGAAAGCGATCGGTTGACCTGGCTGCCAGTTGCCACATCTGGAAACCGAGAGCTTGCCAGCCTCCCAGTGCCGTTGCCACATCTGGAAACCGTGCCAAAGTGCCAGGTATCGAGTGATTCAAAAGCCCATGAATTCGTAGAGAAAGTACCCAATCAAGAGCTTGACAAATTGCCTGTAGTCGTTATATCTTACAGGTTACAAGTCTCTGCGCGATAGAAGAGAAATCTCAAAGAGAACACTATCACAGACCCACTGTCTAACAGACCCACTGTCTGAAT
>CBDUCX010000199.1:0-10600 GCA_965365755.1 uncultured Pleurocapsa sp. | reverse complement strand
ACCTGAATTAGAATTGATTTAAATAGACAAATTAAATAAATGAATAGTCATCGAATCAAAACTGCTTTAACAGAAAATGGAAAACTTTCCTTACAGAATCTCCCTTTTAAAAAAGGAGACAAAGTAGAAATAATCATTCTTCCACAAACTAAATCCACGCTCAATGTTGCAAACTATCCGCTAGCAAATACCGTAATTCGTTACGACGATCCTTTTGAATCTGCTATTTCTCCAGAAGATTGGAATGCCAATAATTAATATCAGTGGTTATCCTTGATACTCATATTTGGATTTGGTGGGTGAGCAAAAATCCTAGACTCACACCAAGCCATCAGCAATACATCAAAAAACATTCCATGCAGGGATTAGGAGTCAGCATAATATCTTGTTGGGAAATAGCAAAACTGGTTGAAAAAAATAAACTAGATTTATCAATAAATGTTGATGAATGGCTGGAAGCGGCTTTAAATTATCCTAACCTACAGCTACTAAACTTAACTGTTCCTATAATCATCCAGTCTACTCAATTAACAGGATTTCACAACGATCCTGCCGACCAAATTATTGTAGCTACCGCAAAAGTTTATAATTGTCCTTTATTAACTGCTGACAAAAAAATTCTTGATTATCCTGACATAACAACTCTCAAATAGTACCTATGTATTTAGATGAATAAGATACGGCTTGGGTTTTGTCTATGCACCGAAGAAAGTTATTGTCAGGGGTTTAGGTATTGATAAACCTCAGAGGAAATTGGATGATTTAATTGACTGGTTGGGTACAATTCACAAAGCTTTACCTGAATTAGAATTAGTTTAGATTGGCATGATTACTGTAGAAATATGCAATTAAAAGAGCTTTATCATCAAGACTTAAACCTCTGGCGACAAGAGGTTATAAACGCAATTCAAAATCAGCAGTTAGAAAATATGGATTGGGATAATCTCATTGATGAAATTAATGATATGACAGCAAGTGAGAGACGTGCTTTACGCAGCTATACCAAAAGACTGATTGAGCATATTCTCAAGCTTCAGTACTGGGAAAGTGAGAAGAAATATAATCAGCGTGGTTGGGAAAAAGAAGTCGTCAACTTCCGTGAGGAGATTAAAAGTATTCTTGAAGAATCCCCTAGCTTGAATAATTATTTAGAACAAAACTATCTTGACTGGTACGCAAAATCAGTTAAAGCAATGCAACGAGAATTTTCTATGCCTGACGATAATTTGGTGGATTTAGCAACAATTATGACAGACGAATATTTCGGATAAGTATAGATAGCGGTTTGTCTACGCGCTGAAGAAGTTTATTGTGCGGGGTTTAGGGGTACTTAAGCCTCAGAGACAGTTGAATGACTTAATTGACTGGTTAGGTACAATTCACAAGGCTTTACCTGAATTGGAGTTGGTTTAATCTCGCGCAAAGACGCAAAGGCGCAAAGAAGTTTTTTCTTACAATTAAAGATAGGGTAAAGAAAAGTAATTTGAGAAATGGCAAATATAAATTATGTTAGAGCAACTTAAAATAGAAAATTTTCGATGTTTTAAGTCTTTTGAATTGAACCAACTTGGCAGAGTTAATTTATTAGTTGGTGAAAATAACTGTGGTAAAACATCTATTCTAGAAGCTTTAAAAATATTTTACTCAGGAAGTATCATAAACGAATTAAAAAACATAATAGATTATCGTTCAGAATACTTGTTAGAAGATAAAGAGTATGATCTTACACACTTATTTTATCAACACGAAATAACTTTGAATAAGCATATCTTGTTATTGGGTTATAGTAATAATGAAAAATATCAGATAGATTTATCTATAATTCAGCTTGACAATATAGAAAGTACCAATGATTTTTTAAAAATGATTCGTCATGAATCTGATGTTGATACATTAAAAAAAATTCAAGAAATAATTTTAAATCATTATACTGAACAAGGAATAAAATCTGAAGATAATTCTATTTATCTTGATATATCTTCTAAAGGTAAATTACTAGATTACATTGATTTCTTAGAGAACAAAGCACTGAAGCTAAAAATTGAAATCAGCAATAAAGTACTAAAAACTCAATTTATTACACCCTTTTCATTCACTCCACAGAAATCATTAGAAATATTCAATCAAGTTGTATTAACTCCCGAAGAAGATTTAGTTTATCAAGCCTTACAAATTATCGAACCAAATATCGAACGAATTGCACCGATAGGATATGAAATAAAAAACATTCATTCTCGTGGTGGCTTTTTTGTTCGCCTTAAAGATACTCAAAAACGAATTCCCATAGGAAGTATGGGAGATGGAATTTGGCGGATGTTGGGTTTATCTTTGGCTTTGATATCAGCGAAAGATGGAGTTTTATTAGTGGATGAAATTGATACGGGTTTGCACTATACAGCTTTAGAAGATATGTGGAAGCTGATTTGGGAAACTTCTAAAAAGCTAAACGTTCAAGTGTTTGCTACTACCCATAATAGTGATTGCTGGAAGGCTTTAGAAGCACTAACTAGTAGAGAGGATGTTGGGGAAGAAGATATTAGTATTCAAAGAATTGAAAAAGATGCACCTCGTAGTGTGGCTTATAATAAAGAGGAAATTGCTACCGCAGTAGAAAGAGAAACTGAGGTACGTTAGGCGGTGGCAAAAAATAAAAATAGTTTTGAAAATCTCTTGTTAGTAGAAGGTGCTACAGAAAAACGTGCTATTCCCGAACTTGTAGAAGCTAACGGTATTATCTGGGAGATATCACCAAAAACGCCTATTGTATTTATTGATGATTATGCTGGTGGCGATACCAAAGTAGTAAAATCTGCGGTTATCTCGAATGAATTGAATGTAGCTAATCGTCAAGCATTGGGTTTAGTTGTTGATGCTGATGAAAATTGTACCAATCGATGGCAAAGTATCAGAAATGCTTGTATTAATTTTATTCCCGATCTACCTAAAGATATTCTACCAGCAGGCTTAGTTCACAATACAGAAAAGAAAAACGGTAAGCCTGTAAAATTTGGCGTATGGATTATGCCAGATAATAAAACAGGCGGGATGTTAGAAACTTTTTTAGCTTATTTGGTGAAAGATGAAAACGAAGTTTTATGGCAATATTCCAAGCAAGTAGTTTCTGAAGCTAAAAGCAAAGGCGCAAACTATAAACCGACTCATATTGATAAAGCAAATATTCATACTTGGCTAGCTTGGCAAAATGAACCAGGAAGCCAGTTACATATTGCTGTCAAGAAAAAGATTCTCGATCCCCAACATCCTAAAGCACAAGCTTTTATTAATTGGTTTAAAGCTTTGTACAATTTATAAATTGAGTTTTGTTTACGCAGAGATTTTGGGTATTGTTAAATCTCAGAAGCAACTAGAGAATCTAATTGATTGGTTGGGTAGAATTTATAAGACTTTACGCAAATTAGAATTGGTTTAGAAGTTAAATCGGAAAAAATGAAAACGCTTTATAAATGGTCGGTTGAAGATTATCATCAAATAATAGAATCTGGAGTTTTGGAGGGAAAAGCTGTTGAACTTTTAGAAGGAGAAATAATCGCCATGAGTCCAGAGAAGCCAATTCATAGCTCTCGAATTGACACCGTAGCGGACTATTTAAGAAATGTTTTGCGAGGCGAAGCAAAAGTTAGAGAAGCTCATCCAATTACTCTTGATAATTCAGAACCCGAACCAGATATTGCCATAGTTCGCTTTGAAGATAACAACTATGCCAGTCGTCATCCTTATCCCCAAGATATTTATTGGGTAGTCGAGGTATCAAATAACACTCTAGTCAAAGACTTAGAAGAAAAACCTATTACTTATGCTCGTAACGGCATTGCTGAGTATTGGGTCATTGATCTACATGACAATAAACTTTGGATATTTACTAAACCCAAACAAAATGGTTATGCAAATAAACAAGAAGTAGTCACAGGCAATATTAATTCTGTTTCATTTCCCAATATAATTATCGAAGTAGGTGAATTGCTACCTAATAAATGATGTAGGAGACAATTCATGAGAATTTTGACACTTAAGTTGAAATGTACATTTGAATTATAATACGATTTTAAGATTATATTTAATTTTGCTTACCTACTTAACAATATAATTTTTAATATTTAGTGAAATAATAGAAAAATTCACCAATATCAGAGATGACACAATATACTCCTAAAGTTTTTCTTAATCGGTTTCCTGTTAAAAAACTGAATGATAAAGATAAAATAGTACAGGTTTATAGCTATACGTTTAATCCATCTCCAGAATTAGGAAAGGAATACTCCGCAATCAACAAAATACCTTGGAAAATAAAAACGCCAGGAGTAAGATTTAAGTCTACAATTATTACCAAGCAATTAATATCAGAGGAATATTTAAAACAAGATAATTGGACTTTGAAATATCAAGGTGCAAAATTATTAAATTTAGATATTTCTTATGAAAGAGAATCTTTAGAAAAACTAGAAAGAAAATGGTTAGAACGGGAATTAAGATACAAGCTTTCCAGAAATAGAGTTGATCTTGCTTCTGAAGGAGGATTTATTTGGTGGGATGTTGACGAGATTATTTTACAGGATTTAGGATGGGAAGTTCATCAGGGAGTTCGCTTAGATGTTGAGCTTCATTACTCAGGTGTTATTTTTATAGAAATCGATCTTCACCATCGTTTTTATAGTTCTTGGACAGTAGAAGAATGGCTACAAAACTATGGAGATATACCGATCAAATGGGTTCGTAATACTTATGATAATCGCTCTTGGAAATTTGTTCGTATTAGTGATGAAAATCCAGAGTATACGATGATTCCTAATTTAGGTAGTTTAGCGAATTATCATAGAAACCTAGATAAAAATAAAGCGACCGAGAAAGAAATCAAAGATGCTCATGTGGTCTATGTTAATAGTAAAGGTAAAGAATTAACACATCTCTCCACACGACTACAACCTAGTATAACAATGGAGATTTTGAGTAATTTACAAGATCGAGGTTACTCTGAAGCAAGTAAAGTATTTAAACAAGTAAAAAAAACAGTTCAGCAACGTTTTGAGCAAGGAGGTCAAAAAGCCCAATGGTTAAGTAAAAGTATTTATAATTCAGATCAGTTAATAAAGCCTCAAAAAACTGACGGATTTATTCTCAGACAACAAGATCCTTTATTACTAACCAAATCCAAAAAAGTTTATCGACCAATAAATAGTTTAGATGAAGGCTGTTTTCGTACAGGAGAGCAACAGTTTGGCTGCTTAGACTTAACAGGAAATGGTACTTGGTCAAAATTTATTCAAGATAAACTTAAATATGTAGCTCAGAAGAGTGGAGTGGATATATTATTAGAACCAGCGCAGAAAAAAGCCAACTTACCTGATAGTATATTTACCCGTAAACAATTTTGGCAAGATTGGGCAGATACAGGAAGCCAAACAATTTTAGTTATTAGTCCTTGGTTACAAAATACTGAAAAAGTACAGCTACAAAAAGAAGCCTTGGAAGCTAATATTGCCCTTCAGTTTATGCAGCCAATGTTCAAAGAAGAAAAATATCGAATAGCTAATATTATTTTAGGCTTATTACTTAAAGCAAAATGGCAACCAGTGGGATTAGAACCTTTACAAGATCAATATGCTGCCGAAATAGTTATTGGTTTTGATGCAGGGACAAATAGAAACCTTTATTATGGAACCAGTGCTTTTGCTATTTTAGCTAATGGACAAAGTTTAGGCTGGGAACTTCCAGAAGCACAAGTAGGAGAAAAAATAAGTGCAGAAGCAATTGTACGCACTGTTACTAATATTGTTAGTAGATTTCAAAGAATAGAAAATAGGTTTCCCCGTCGTATATTATTGCTTCGAGATGGCATTATACAATGCGATGAATTTGATGATGTAGTAGCAGCTTTATTAGATAATCAGATTGCAGTCGATCTTTTAAGTATTAGGAAAAGTGGTGCGGGAAGAATGGCAATCTTACCAGATAAATCTAGATCTTTAATTGATGCTTCGCCAGGGACAGCAATACTTTCAACTGATGATAAGACTTTTCGTATTGTAACTTCTGAAGCAAAAGCGGGAGGAAGTGCACGTCCTCTAAAAGTAGTTAGAGATTATGGTAATGCACCTTTAGAGATATTAGCAAAACAAATTGATCGCTTGAGTATGCTTAATCCATCTAGTGCTTATGCTTATAGTCGTTTGCCTAATGTGATTCACTTTGCCGACAAAATGGCGAAAACTGTCCAGAGTATTGGTGGATTGGGTATTTTACATAGATTAGATCGCCAAAAACTTTTCTTTATTTAAATTTGATTCAAATCGTTGCCTTGATTTTTCTCAATAGTTCTACTGTTAAAGACATTTTATTTATGCCCCTAATTCCAATAACTTGTCGCAAATGCTACAGTTCATATTGTTCTTGCAGTTTTAGCAATTGTTGAGTAGCTTCACTGGCATTATCCGCTAACTCCGCAAAGGTGAGAAATCTGAGTAACTCTTTGCGTAATAGATTTCGCTCTACTTCCCATGTCTGACGATCTAAATTAGGAGGAATGACGATAGTGTCGAATAAGGTGGCTTGATGTTTGCTGGGATGGGGACGCAAGATCCTACCGCGACGTTGAATAAATTGACGAGGATTGCTGCTGCTAGCGAGAATAACCGCAGTTTTGATTGCAGGTATATCTATCCCCTCGTCTAAACAGCGTATTGCCACCAACCCTTGAAGTTCTCCTGACTCGAATTGACGGCGTAGGCGTTCTCGTTCTGCTAATGAGGTGTCGGTGGTGTAAGTATTAACACGATAGCCTAACTCTTTACCCAATATATGAGTGACAGCATCGATTTGCCTTGTCTCGTCATCTAAATGTCCATCACCGCAATAGAACAGAGTATGGCTAGTGTTGAGTCTGGATGCCATTAGTTTTTGGAGACAGGTTAGCTTATTAGCTGCGGTGGCAATCAAGCGCGATCGCTTGGTCAACAAAGAGGTTAGACTATCATTATGCTGGAAGCTGGGATTTTTACTTAAACTCCAGCCAATACGCTTGGTTAGTTTGGCATAGTCAATAGCTTCTGAGGCAGTTAACTCCACAAACACTGGATAGTATAAATAGTGAACTAAGGCACCCTGTTTGATGGCATCAGCCAAGGTAAATTCTGGTTGGATAATTGAACCAAAATAGTTAAGTAAAGCTTCTGTTCCCAGTTCGTCGTACTGTCTTTCTGGGGTTGCTGATAGAGCTAAACGCAAGCCTATATTGCGGGGTAAACAGGATTCTAGACGACTCGATCCTAAGTTATGTGCCTCGTCTCCAACGATTAATGATTTTGCAGGAAAGTATTTAAGTTGTGATTGAAAACCCTCACTAATTAAAGTGGAGTTAGTGGTGATAATGGTCAGAAAAGATTGAGGGGTAGTGTGTAAATTGTAAAGCTGATTGGAAAGTTCTCTTTGCCAATTATCTACCCGAGTCATGGCGATGATCGGCTTAAGATTAAACTTCTGACATTCTCTCGACCACTGAATAACTAAATGTCGATGGGGACAAACTATTAGTAATACTTGTAGTCCGATCTGTTGGTATAATTCTACAGCGATCGCCAGGGCAATGATCGTTTTACCACTGCCCGTTGCCATCTTTAAGGTTCCTCGCCCCTTGTTTTCCAGCCAATTAGCGATCGCTTGATGCTGATATCGTCTCAGAGTCAAGTTATGAGGAAAAACAGGAATTCCTAGATTGTGATGTTGATAACTTCGGCTACTTTCTTTTAATAGTTTACGCCTATACCTCTGACGATATAAAGTAGCTAGCTTTTGCCAATCTATTTGATTCAAATTTAATTAAATGCTGGAACGAATAAACATTTTATTTTAATCGCTTTCCCAGCTCATCGCACCAACTAGATCAATTACGCGATCGCGCAATAAATAGTCGTATCTCTCCAGTTCACATTCAATCAGATTCCACTGTCTAGCAGGAAGATATTCAAACAAAATCCGTAGAGGCTGATTTAAGGCGATCGCGCCATTTTGAACCAGATTGATAGCTTCTTCTCTAATAGTACCGATGGAATAGCGTTGGGTTGGTTTTGGTGATGCTGTGGATATCATAATTGATACTCTCTACTCAGTGATGAATTTTAGTTTGACAATAATTACTGATGAATAAAATTTTCTCAAATTTAATATTTTATTCACCTTTGTCTACTCCGAGAATAATTTTTGTTGAAAAGTTAAGGAAAAGTTAAATCTGTAACAGAATCAGTTTCTAATAAGCTGGTAGATTAAGTGTTTTTACTGATACTTACCTAATAGTATTCCTTTTTTGAGTCTTTGCCAATCACTAAATGTCAGGGTTTCTTGAATTTGTGTCGCTATTTAACGATCAGTAAACTCCTCAATCGTAGGTACATTTACCCAGCATTTTTGTTGATGAGACTGATGGGTTAGATCCATTAACATTTGTGAATAGATACCTTCTTTCAAAGACGGGGCAAGAGATCTACCAGAATCGATTGATGCCACTAGGCGATCAACTATCCGAATAAAAGGAGCTAATCTACCGTCAGTAAACACCTGGGAAAAGTCATATTTTTTGGGAATCGAAACCTTTTTTAAAGATTTCCCTGCGGGAGCAGCAAACAATTCAAACCCGTGAACATAATCTTTTAAGTTACTGCTACCAAGAACTAAAGTTCCCTTCTCTCCATAGATTTCTACCCAATGTCCTCTTCCGCCATAGGTAACCGAACTGATGGATAGTTGTACTGGAGTACCATCTGCTAATTCCATCATGATCAGACAGGTATCATCAGCATCTACAGGCTTCATTACGCTTCCGTCGTTATGATCGGGGCGTTCAGGAATAGCACAGTTGAGATAGCCACAGAGTCGAGATACTGAGCCAAATAGCCAATTAATATAATCAAAGGAGTGAGAAGCCACAGCACCCAACGCCCCACCGCCAGCATCCTTACGAGAATACCAATTCCAAGTCCGTTTAGGGTTAGCACGACTAGTTACCAGCCAATCGATCTTAATTAATCTTTTCTGACCCACATAATCATCTTTCAGATGTTCAGCTAAAAGCTGCCAAGCGGGGACATAGCGAAACTCAAAATCGGCGATCGCCACTACATCCTGAGCTTGAGCGAGATGATATAATTTCCTAACCTGGTCGGCATCCATTGCCATCGGCTTTTCCAAAAGCAAGTGTTTCTTAGCCTCTAAAACTTTTTTAGCCATCTCGTAGTGTAAAAATGGCGGAGTGGAGATACTTACGGCATCCACTTCAGGCAACGATAGAATCTTATCGAGATTACTGTAAGCATAGTAAATTTTATTTTCATCAGCAATCTCTTTGGCTTTATTAAGATCGCGATTATATACAGCTACGACTTCGGTACGGGGATGATGTTGAAATCCTGGAATATGTATCTTTTGTCCAAATCCTGTCCCCACTACAGCCACGCCAACCTGATTAGTAGATACCATATCATTTACCATTTAACATTTATCAACAGCCAAGACTAAAAACTAAGAACTAAAAACTAAGAGCTAAGAACAATATTACTATCAAATCCACATTGTACCCTTGTGGTATACCTCAAATCGACAGTAACAAATATAATGTGGACTAAAACTGAGTAAGGGAAATATAGGTTTTGGGTTTACTGGACTCTTTACGAATTGGGATGACTAGATGGCTGATAATTCTGGTTGCTACATTACTGCTGTTTCCTGTCACGGCTTGTAATCCAGCAACTTTAACCGCTAATTCTGATCGACCACCTGAATTAGTCCAAGCTATCTTGAGCGATCCCAAAACTTTTAATACTGTAATTGCGACAGATGCCACTAGCAGTAGCGTTGGCAACATGATTTTTGATGGTTTAGTAACTCAAAACCCAATTACAGGAGAGATTGAACCAGCTTTAGCTGAGTCCTGGGAATTTTCTGAAGATAAATTACGTTTAGTCTTCACCCTGAGAAAAAACCTGAAGTGGTCTGATGGTCATCCCTTAACCGCAGAAGACGTAGATTTTACTTACAACCAGCTTTATTTCAATCCCGAAATTCCCGCCAGTTCCAGAGATGGCTTTAAAATTGGCGAAAGCAAAGCTTTACCACAAGTCCGTAAGTTAAACGAGCTGCAAATTGAATTTATCCTCCCCGAACCCTTTGCCCCCTTCCTCGCCGCGACAGGTAGCACAATTTTACCTGCTCATGTTCTGCGTCCTACCGTAGAAAAAAAAGATCGAGATGGAAATTTAAAGTTTCTCACTACCTGGACGTTAGATACCCCTGCAAAAGATATTCCTGCCAGTAGTGCCTATCAACTAGCCAGTTATGCGACGGCGCAAAGAATTGTTTTTGAAGCCAATCCCTATTACTGGAAAAGAGATCTCGTTGAGGAAGATATTCCTCAGATTAAGCGAGTGGTTTGGGAAATTGTCGAATCTACCGATACATCGTTAATGCAGTTTCGCTCTGGCAGCTTAGACTCTATTGGCGTCTCTCCTGAATATTTCTCTTTGCTCAAAAAGGAAGAGAATAAGGGTAACTTTACAATTTACAACGGTGGCCCAGATTACGGCACCAACTATCTGGT
>CBDUCX010000198.1:0-10769 GCA_965365755.1 uncultured Pleurocapsa sp. | reverse complement strand
CGCCCCAGGAAGCGGCAACACAATTGTAATCAGTAAAGCTAAAGTTAACAGTCCTAGTAGATCACGTTTATTGTCAAGTTCGGTCACATCATTCAGCGCTGGCTGATCGATCAACGGTATTAACCACATGATAATTGTCCAAACCCAAAAATAGGGATGAATCAGGGCAAATAGCAATGCTAAAATACGGGTAATTTGCCCTACAGCGATCGCCATTTTTTGTCCAAATACGGCATGAACAATATGTCCCCCGTCTAGCTGTCCAATAGGCATCAAGTTAATGGCGGTAATAAACAAGCCAACACAACCTGCCGTTGCCAAGGGATGTAACTGAATCCCCATATCTACCGTTAAGGCTGAACCAAGAGCTAACTTAGATAACAGGCTGAGGAAAAAAGATAAGCGGGGATCTTGAGCTTGGATATTGAAAGCTGATGAATCTTCTAGGGGTACAACTGCCGAGAGAGATAATCCCCAAATTAAAACTGGAATAATTATCAGTAAACTCGATAAAGAACCAATAATTGCCGTGTCAAATAAAGCCTTCCGATGGGGAATAGGGGATCTCCTCTGCACAATTGCCCCCAAAGTTCCTAAGGAAAAACTGTCTAACAAAAATGGAAAGGGAATAAAATAGGGCAGAGTTGTGCGAATTTTATAATAAGTGGCCACAAAATAATGGCTAAACTTTTGCAGCGCAATGATCAAGAGTAAGGGCAAACTGTAGGCAAGCCCTGAAACTAAAGATCCTGGGTTGGCTAGCAATTCCCCCGAGGGAGTGCCGTCGATACTAGCCCCTGCTATCGTAGTGGTTAACAAGGTAATCAAAAACATGATTACGGCAAAGCCAAGCTTGGAATCATTTCTTAACCGTCCTTGTTCGGCAGCCTTAGCTTCAGGATTAGGCACTAGAGCGAAAAATGGTTTCCCTTTAAAGCTTTCTTGGAAAATCAAAAAAAAGCGATCGCCGAAAGCTTGCTCTATATTGTCTTTAATTTCGTAATAAGCCTTTTCAGGAATAGTTTTGAGCTTACCACGACAAAAAATTGCTTGGGGGCGATAATCAATGTTTTGTAGATAGTAAATATTCCAGGGGAAGCAATTGCGTAAAGTTTTTTCTTCCTGGCTATTAATGGGACGAGGTGGGGGAGTATTTGCCACGGCTTCAGTTATTACTGGTTTTGCTTCTTCGTCCTTTGGGTTCGGTGTTTTAGACATTTTATCAATTCTACCACGCTGTACCAGCCAGCCGTATAATAAAGGAAAAACAATTAAAGGAAACAGATATACAGGTAATGGTAAAGGTTGGTCTTCACCAAAAACATAAGACCAAGCAGTCCAAACAAAGGACGGCATCATAATTACCAACCAACATAACCACACAGGTGTCTTGGTTTTACCCTTGACGCTGCGATCAACGATCAGGTAGGCAATTGGGCTTAAGATAATTAAAAACCAGAGTTTCATAAAAAAACATTCCGAATCTGTTTTGCGGATTCTGTTCCTATAACTATTTTGTATTTTGGACTGTGGATTAAGTATATGAATCTAAAATAAAAATGCAATGTAACATTTACTTAAGAAACCTTAATTTATAGAATGCCCCAAAACTCCACAGAAATTACGGCAATCCCTGCTAACACTAAATCTCCCCGCCCTATATTGTCAGGAATATTTGCGTTTGCTCCTAATCGAGATACTTTAGGTGCTACATCTTATTTAATTGTAGATAAAAGTGGCAACATTCTCCTCGATTGTCCTGCCTGGAGTGAAGTTAACCAAGAATTTATTCGCTCTCAGGGTGGAGTTGACTATTTAATCATTAGCCATCGAGGAGGCATCGGCAAAAAAGTTTTGCAAATGCAGCAGGCACTCAACTGCCCCGTCATAGTACAAGAGCAAGAAGCATATCTCTTACCAGAGGTTGAAGTTACACCTTTTGCTGATAGCTTGAACCTTAGCCCAGACTTAGAACTGATCTGGACTCCTGGTCATTCCCCTGGTTCAGCCTGTTTATATTGGCAAGAGCAAGGAGGAGTATTATTTACTGGCAGACATTTATTACCCAAATCCCCAACTGAAATTGTTCCCTTAAGAACTGCGAAGACTTTTCATTGGTGGAGACAGTTAAATAGTATCACTAAATTACGCGATCGCTTTACTCTTAATACCCTGAGATATATTCTCCCTGGGGCAAACACAGGCTATCTCCGAGGGACAGGTTATATTGACAACGCCTATGAACAATTACAAGGACTAAATTTAACTGCATTACGCACCATGGAAGCTATATGAGAAGCATCTCGGGATTTTCAGAAGATCTTAGAACTTAAAATTCTCACCGTTAAAAGGCTTATTATTTATAGCTGGTTAAAGCCGATCACAGGTTGACTTAATCATCTTCGGATTTTAGGTCTATCTGCTGTTCTATTTCTTGAATTAATTGACTTGGAGTTAAAATTTGAGGAACTTGAACAGGAAAGTCTTGAGGGTTACGAGTAGCGATCGCATCAAGGTGATTTATGATCGCTGTACTGTATTGAATTGCGTCTTCAAAGTCTTTAAAATTCATCTTGAGTGCCATAGATATTACCGAATTATCGACACCAGCAATTTGGCAAATAGTAGTAAGATTGACCAGAAATTCTAAAGCAAGCTCTTTTCCTTTGCTTTTCCTGATGATGTAATACAGATCGCTAATTGTAGATGCTGAAACATAGCCAATAATATGTTTTTGTTCGGCAAAATAGATGATCTGTTCGCTATCTGTAAGCCAAGGCTGACGCTGTAAGGCAAAGTCTAAAATGATATTGGTATCGAATAAAACTTTTTTCACAGGTTATATTTTTCTTTTAAATATTCCCATTTAGCTTGATCTGGTTCACATTCCGATACAGTTGCTTCAGCTTTAGCAAACCATTGCTGAAAAGTTTTTACTTTTGATGGGCGTTTTTCTCTCTGTTGATCGCTGAAAGAGCTATTTTCTTTGGCTATTGATGACTGCAAAATAATCACTTCTACGTCGCCAGGATTGAGATTAGTAGGTTCGGTAATTATTAATTTACCATCACGATCTATTTGTCCTTTGAGTTTATAGGCTTGCATTGTTAGTACGAGATATTTCTGATACTCATTTTAATCGATCACTTTTTAACTTCTTACTGCAACTTTAAACATAACTGTTTAAAATGATCCCCTCGTGCTTCAAAACTAAGATACTGATCGAAGCTGGCACAAGCAGGAGAGAGTAAAACTACTTTTGCTTGATACTCTTGGGCTAAGGTCAGACTCTGATTGACCGCGTTTTCCATTGTCTCGACGATTATATAGTTATCAAATCCGCGATCGCATAATCTTTGGGCAAAAGTAGGTGCAGCTTCCCCAATTAGTAGGACAGTAGCAGCTTTCGCTTTAATTCCCTCGATCCAACTATGATCATCTCCTGCTTTGGCTTGTCCCCCCGCAATCAGAATTACAGGTGCTGCGACCGAATTTAAACCCACTGCTGCTGCATCGTAATTTGTTGCTTTACTGTCATTAATAAATTTAATTCCTTGGTAAGTACATACATACTCTAGGCGATGTTCCACTCCAGGGAAGGAAGTTATGGTCTTGGCGATCGCTTGGTTGGGAATGCCCGCTAATTTTGCTGCTGCTACGGCTAGCAGAAGATTCTGGAGATTGTGTTCTCCTGGCATTTTAAACAGAGATATCGGGGCAATAAGTTCACCAAAAGCGACAATCCAATCGTCCTGAATATAGACCTCGACAGAGCGTTGATCATCAAAGCTATTTTTGCCCTTAGCGCTTGTCCAAATAACATCGCTCCCTAATTCTAAACCTGCCGTTTTTAAAAAGCGATCGTCTCCATTAATAATTTTCTGTTTACTGCGGCGAATTAAAGAAGCTTTGATTTGGTAATAGTTCTCTAGGGTTTTATGGCGACTAAGGTGATCGGAGGTAAAGGTCGTTAAAATGCCAATTTGTGGCGCTACATTAACTGAGGATTCAATCTGATAACTACTTAATTCGGCAATGATCCAATCAAAACTCTCCCCATCAAGATTCTGGATTGCTAATTCACAAGCAGCATTACCAATATTGCCACAGGCAGGGGCATTCAATCCCGCCCCTTGAAATATGGCTGCCAGTAAAGCTGTGGTGGTAGTTTTACCGTTAGTACCAGTAATGCCAAGCCAAGGAATCTTATCGAGGTAACGCCAAGCTAATTCAATCTCACCAATGGTTTCAATACCTTGCTGTCTGGCTGCGGTTAAGACTTCAATATCCCAAGGAACACCAGGGCTAACTACGATAGAATCTGGTGCATTGACAGACTCTATAGTCACACCACTATTAAGTTTGACGGTGACCCCTTCGTGTTCTAACTGTCTTTGTGACGCTTGCAGTTGTTTTCCATTAGAGCGAGATGCTACCTGTGATTCGGTCGCTGAATCGACTAAAGTAACTTGCCAACCATCTTTGTTGAGTAACCTTGCAGCAGCAATTCCCGATCTTCCTAACCCAATGATTTCACCTTTAGGCATAAAACCTTTACTGTAATAATTCCCATAGAATGTTATCTCATTTTTCTTCTAGGAAACCAGCTAAGTAGGTGGGTAAAATTAATTAGAAAATGGTTAGGGTATTAGTAGGAAGTGGTTAGTGGGTAGTAGGTAGTGGGTTAAAAAACACCTAATCCTGACTTCGTTCTTTTTTATTTTGGTTTTATATTTAATTCTGCCTACCTAGTTATAGTCATTTAAATTAACTGTTATAGCTTATAGCTAGTTGACCATATTCCCTCTAAATGAACTTCAACTACCAAAAAATCCGACATAGTTGCCAGATATCATTGATGGATCGCTATTTAGTAGCAGAATTAAGCTGGTTTTTTTTGTTTAGCGTCAGCTTACTAACTTCTTTAGGAGTAGCCATTGGCACAGTTTCCGATTTAGGGTACAAAATTACCGAATATCAACTACCTCTAACCGTCGCTTTCCTCATTTTTTGCTACAAAATCCCCGAATATGCCGCTTATGCCCTACCTATTTCCCTCCTGTTAACCAGTTTAATTATTTATAGTCGCTTAAATAGCGATCGCGAATTAGTAGCATTACTCAGTTTTGGTATCAGTTTCTCTCGGGTTGTTGTCTCTACTTTAATTTTTAGTCTGGCGATAACGGGAGTTACTTTTCTGCTCAATGAACTGATTGTCCCTGCGGCAAACTATCAGGCAAACTTGTTACAAAATCCTTTTATTACGACAACAGAATTAAACCTCCAAAAGCAAGATATCTTTTACACCGAGTATGAATTAGGCAAAAACCAGGATACGGTGAAAAAACTGAAAAAACTCTACTTTGCCGAAAGATATACCCCACCAAATTTATTGGGAGTTACGGTTATTGCTTTTAAGCCAGATCACATCCAACAAATTATTACCGCTCAGTCCGCTCAATGGAATCAGCAACAACAGGTTTGGCATTTAGTATCAGGAACAATTCATCACTTTGATCCTGAGCGAGAAGAAAATAAAAATATCATTGAAGAATTTAGCACCACACAATTAGCCCTCCCAAAAACTATCTTCGAGATTGTCAAGAAAGAACGTAATCTGGCAGATATGAACATCCGTCAAGGTCAAGAATATCTCAATCTAATTAAAGATAGCGGAAAAACAAGAGATATAGCGAAAATCAGGGTAACAATTCAGCAAAAATATGCCTTTCCCTTTATTTGCGTCGTCTTTGTCCTAATTGGATCAGCATTAGGTGCAAAATACTCTCAACTTAATCGTGCTAAAAGCTTTGGTTTATGTGTAGCCATTGTCTTTATCTATTATTGCTTAGGTTTTGCGATCGGTTCACTGGGAATTACAGGAGTCATTTCCCCTTTTTGGGCTGCCTGGTTACCAAATTTTATTGGTTTAATTGTAGGAGGTTATTTACTGACAACTGTCGATAATTAGCGAGATCTAGTTTGATTAAGTCAGGGATTTTTAAAGATAATGATTGCTGAGTTGTAATTATCGAGGATTTAAAGTAGGATTTTGTCAAAATAAAATCTTGTCCTGATGCTAAGAGATGGCTTTGGTTTGTGGACAACTCTTTGGCAACGAGTTATTTAGACATAGGAACTAATGAGCTTGAAATTGACAATTCTGATAAATATGAATTTGAGCCTAGATATGTACAGCAGAAATCTGTAGTTATTTGGTGCCGTATGGCTAACGCTACTATAGGTTCTCTTTCTCTTCACGATAGTAGGACTACTCTAGGTAATGAAGATCATAAAATAGTCACCAAGTTTTTCTTTGTTGATAGTGGTGATTCTTATAAACCAAACAAGCACATTAATCATATTGCTTAGAAACTAGTGTGATTAAAGCAGAATCACATATTAAACTCGCTTAGCTCAAACAAACTCTAAGCTTGGCAAGTATACTGCGAGTGGGTTAAAACTGGACTTTCTATAAAAGGCTAAGATTCTAACTGGACAAAGCTTTTGCTACTTTCGCAAAAGTCTAACACTTATCCGCTCGCAGTATAGGGAAATTTATCGTGAATTATAAATTACGTATCTTATTCTTAGCAGTTACTTTTATTGCTCTCATTCTAGGTATATCTAGTTTAGATAGCGATCGCGAAACTTTATCGAAAATAAGAGCGGAAATTGCCGTGAATCAAGTGGGATATTTCCCCCAACGGCAAAAAACAGCTTTGTTAATCAATAGTTCTAACCCGACTGCTGAAATTAAGCTAATTAATTCTGATACCAAGAAATCAGTCGCCAAAATAACCTCTAACCCAGAAATTCGAGATGACCAGACAGGCGATCGCATTTCTGAAATTGATTTTTCCTCGATTACTGAACCAGGAAAGTATTATTTAAAACAAGATAAGTTAAAGTCCCCGCCTTTTGAAATCGGTAACGACATCTATCAACAACCTTTGGTTACTCTATTACGTTCCTATTATCTACAACGATGTGGAGTAGAACTTGATGATCCCATTACTGGAATATCTCATCCTCCATGTCACCTGCAAGATGGGGCGATCGCTCATCAAGACCAGTATCATCAAGCTGGAGAAACTATTAAGGCAGTGGGTGGTTGGCATAATGGAGCAGCTTATAGTAAGTATGTGGCAACGACCACAGTAACGATTGCTCGCTTATTAAATCTTTATCAACAACAGCCAGATTTATTTCCTGATGGTCAGTTAGCTATTCCTGAAAGTGGCAACCAAGTTTCCGACTTACTAGATGAGATGCAGTTCGGTTTGGACTGGCTGTTAAAAATGCAGCGAGAGGATGGTGCAGTGTATCGCAAACTAGGTGGGCAAAAATGGCCTATTGGGATCGCTCCTGATGAAGATATCCAACCCCGTTATATTTACGGTATTTCTACCCCAGAAACTGCTAAATTTGCCGCAGTAATGGCGATCGCTAGTAGAACCTATCAATCAATTGAACCTCAATTAGCCACTAAATATCTAAATGCTGCTGAGTCAGCCTGGGGATATCTCCAAACACAACCTGACATGAAGATTGATTGGCGAGAGGAAGATGATAGCGGTTCAATCAACTACTTAGCCTCTGAGTTTAATACCGAAGACAGTCTCCAGACTGATCTTGATGATCGTCTATGGGCAGCGACAGAATTATATATTACGACAGGAAAGCAGAATTTTGCTGATTATTTTGCCGCTAATTTAGACAAAACAGAGTACAGTTTATTTGGCTGGAAAAACCCTGCCCCTCTAGCTTTCGTTAACTACCTACAACAAGAGGCTCAACCGACCTCAGAAGAACTTGCTACCAAAATAAAAACTCAGATTCAACAACGAGCAGATCTATTATTGGATAAAGTTAAGCAAAGTGCCTACCACATCGCTAACGATAATTTTATCGGGAACTCCAATCAGATGACTGCCGAGGAAGGTATGACCCTCGTTTATGCTTATCGATTGACTCAAAACCAAGACTATTTAACCGCCGCAATTGACCAATTAGATTACATTTTAGGGCGTAATCACTTTAATCAAACTTTTATCACTGGTATTGGTGCCAAATCAGTTAGGCACATCAATCATCCCTTCGCCGTCGCTCGGAAAATAATTATTCCTGGTTTAGTTGTCGGTGGCCCTAATGAAGACGCTCAGGATGGTATAGCAGTTAGAAACAAAGGTCAACTTAGTTATAGAGATGACCATCGCTCTTACACTACCAATCAATACGCGATCGATAATAATGCTTCAGTGATTAGTCTAATCGTTAATGTAACTGCTCAAAAAGTTAATCCTTAATTCCCTAATTCCCTAATTTCCTAATTCCCCAGAACCTAAACTAGACAATTAATTCTGCCTACCTATTTATTATTCGTTACTTATTACTTACGAACTATTAACTAAACTTGTCTGGTTGCAGCTAATGTACTGCGAGTACTCTACAATCCATCATAGGGAGTCAATACTGTTCGGTTAGTCTCTTAAGTTATTTTATTCGCCCCCTAAATCCCCCAGAATTGGGGGACTTTTAGTTCTCTTTCTCCCCCAAATTTGGGGGTCGGGGGGCTTAACCGAACGGTATTGCATAGGGAGTCGTGTTAATTATTTGGTTCAGCTATGGGGAGATTGGGTTTTGGGGATTTAGATAAATCCGCAATGTTATATTAAACTACAAATATCGCTCAATAAAACTCAAGCTGTTGGAGGTGTAAATGAGTGAAATTCCTCTCTGTACCATCGTAATTTCAGCGCAAGTTCCCACCGCTGAAATAGAGTCTTTAGAAACATCTCTAAGGATGAGTTCAATCAAGGTGCAGAAGTCACCAAGTCGGATAATAGGTGCAGATGACATAGTTTTTCTCGCTACAGTACTGGGAGGAATGGCAGCAGCAGCCAACTTAATAGAATACGGGATTAAAGTCGCTAAGGCGATCGCCAATTGGCGTAGAGAGCTGCGATCGCAAGGAATAGAACCAGAAGGTAGGTTAGAACATCCCACTCGTCCTCCCTTAGATCTTAGTCAGGCTACTGATGAGGAGATAGATGAATGGTTTTCTCAAAGGTAAAAGACAAAGTTAAAGTTCCTCTCAATCCAGGGGTAGAAGAAGTTACAGAACAAGATAATACCTTTAGTAATCAAATTCTAATCTTGTTTTCTGCTCCTCTGCTTAATGAAGACTTATCACCAGTAGAGAATTTATCGATTCAACAAGAGATTGACGCGATCGCTTTAGTGTTAGAGGATATACCCGATATAGCAGTAAAAATAGTGGTTAAAGTAGCCACATCCCAGACGCTACAAGATGTTTTTGCTAGTCGTATCAAACCACTGATTATTCATTTTATTGGTCATGGGACGAGAGAGGGTGATGGTACAGCCTTAGTGTTAGAAGATGAGGTGGGCATGACTCGTGCTTTGAGCGAAGAAGAGTTAAAGATTGCCTTATCAAATCATAAGCAAGCACCCTGTCAATTAGCATTATTGAACGCTTGTCATTCAGAAAAGTTAGCTCAAGCTTTTGTGCAAGCAGAAGTAGCTCATGTAATTGCGGTGAACGCTGAAGATCAGATTCTAGACATGGCAGCCCGATGTTTTTCTCGCAGACTTTATCAGGCATTGTTTAATCAAGATGCAGTTGCTGATAGTTTTTTAGTGAGTCGTAATGCAGTTAAACTCGATGATAAATTAAAGAAACTGTTTAACCAAAAGACTTTTCAGCAAGGAGTTAATTTTGAGGAAGCCTTCAAATTTGAATTGCTACCTCGAACAGCCCACAATCAATCGCTAATTATAGAACCAGCAGATTCACATCAGGTTATCTATCCCCAGTGGTCAAATACCAATATTCCCCCTAACGACCCCAATTTTGTCGGACGCAGACAAGAGATACATCGGGTAATTAAAGTATTGGTGGAGTCAGATAATCGCTGCATTGCCCTACATGGTATGGGAGGAATGGGTAAAACTGCTTTAGCCTATGCTATTGGTCGCTGGTTACATGAGCGCGATCGCTTTCGGGATGGAGTTTGGTTAATGAGCTTGCGGGATACTGATTCCGTGGGAACGCTAATTACTAAAATTCAACAGAGTCTGGAATTAGGCAGTTTTGCCTTAGAAAGAGAGTTAAGGAATAGTCGCATCTTATTGATTCTCGATGATTTGGATCGATTGATTGACAAAGAACCGAATGAACTATTTGAACTTTTGAACTCGCTGTTAGAACAATGTCCTAATTTAAGACTGTTGTTAACTTCCCGCCCTACGCTAGTAAGGAACATTCTGTATTGTCATCAGGAAGAAGTCCATAGTATGGGAGCATCAGAAACAAGAGAGATCTTTAGAAAATATGCACCATCAGAAGAACAATGGGGACTAGATGCGGAGTCTGAGGCAGATTTTAATCTTTTGGTGCGGTTTCTCGATGGATATCCCCTACCTATTAAGTTAGCAGCATCCTACATGGCAGAAAGTCAATATAATCTCAAGAGACTTTGTAAAGCCTTGGATATTAGACCACTAAGACTTTTACATTCAGGTTCTTCTGAAGAAAACAAAGATAGAAGTCTGCGTATCACTCTAGAGCTTTCTTTTAGTAGGTTATCGGTGCAAGCTCAAGATATATTTTCTTTGTTGACTTTCTTTCCTAGTGGGTTGAGCATGGATTTAGCTGAGGCTACTTGGGAAGAAGCTGGGGAAGAAGCTTTGCTGGAATTATTTAAATTTTCCTTGACAGAAAAGTCTCCTACGCCGTTGGATTG
>CBDUCX010000197.1:0-10942 GCA_965365755.1 uncultured Pleurocapsa sp. | reverse complement strand
GCGATCGCTTTTATACTAAAGGTTATAGATCAGTTTTTACTTCAGTACTTTTCTTTAATTTGATCTAGCTTAATAAAGCGATAGTGTTGAGGAGAGTGAAAACCTGTAAAAACATATTTTTGTGATTCTGTTACTAATAAATCTCCGTTATCTTGAGTGTTAACCCGTTTAAATAATTTTAAGAAAATATAAACTTAAAGTAATATTATTTAATTTTTAGGTTATAACAATGCTCGGTATGTCAATTTATTAAATGACCAGGAGAAGTTTCATCAAACATATTCAATTTTATTAAAGTTTGTTGATTTATCTTACAAACCAGTTAATCAAGGATAAACTAGGCTTTAATAAATTTACGTATAGTCCCTACATTCAGTTAATTAATTTGCTAATCTAGCAGTTCAGAAACTTTAACTTAACTTTTCCCTTCATAAGGTTCAGTCAACTTATTTTGATTTTCCAATATCGAAACAATCTAATTCATTAGAGAATATTCTTCTATGGTTTCAACTACATCAGTTCAATCGTTTACAACCGAAGTAACCCCAACGACAGTGTCACATGATCCCGTGAAAAATCCCCTTAAAACGGCACAGGGAGTATACATTACTGTTCATGGTCACTTCTACCAACCACCAAGGGAGAATCCATATTTAAACACAATCGAAAGACAACCTAGCGCCCATCCATATCATGACTGGAACGAACGCATCCATTACGAATGTTATCGCCCCAATGCATTTGCTCGAATTCTGAATCATCATCAGGAGTTGGTGGGGATCGTTAATAACTTTGAGTATCTCAGTTTCAATATCGGTGCGACTTTGATGTCATGGCTAGAACAATACGATCCCGAAGTCTATCAGAAAATCTTAGAAGCAGATCGCCTCAGTAGCCAAAGATTGAACGGGCATGGTAATGCGATCGCTCAGGTATATAATCATATTATTCTGCCCCTGGCTAACCATCGGGATAAGATTACCCAAATTCGCTGGGGTAAAGAAGATTTTCGCGCCCGTTTCCAACGTGATCCCGAGGGAATGTGGTTGGCGGAAACAGCAGTGGATTATCCCACTCTAGAGGCTTTAATCGAGGAAGAGATTAAATTTATCATTCTTGCTCCTTCCCAAGCTGCAAGATGCCGTCTAATGCCTACAGAAGAAAATCCAGATTCAGTATGGCATCAGGTAGGTGGGCAGCAAATTGATCCCACTCGACCCTATCGTTGTTTTGTAGATCAAGAACGCTATATTGATATTTTCTTTTATGATGGCCCAATCTCCCGTGATATGGGCTTTAATGATGTGTTAGAAACTGCAAGTAACTTGGCTGACCGTTTAGGACAGGCAGTAAGGGGTGATTCTCGTCCTGCACAATTAATTAGCGTTGCTACGGATGGTGAAACCTTTGGACATCACAAGGGCGGTACGGAAAAATGTATTGCCTATGCCTTGAGTGAAGAATTTACCCATCGTGGTTGGACAGTAACTAACTATGCTCACTATTTAAGTATCTCTCCCCCCACCTGGGAAGTGGAGCTTAAACCCGTCACAGCTTGGAGTTGCGCCCACGGAGTTGATCGTTGGCAAGATGACTGCGGTTGCGCTAGTGGTGGCGGTTGGAATCAAAAATGGCGCAGACCATTACGAAATGCTCTAGATTGGTTGCGTGATCGCCTGATTACAGTTTACGAGGAAATGGGCAACCAATTTTTTGTTGATCCCTGGTTAGCGCGCAACGAATATATTCAGGTTTTGGGCGATCGCTCTAAGAAAAATATCGCTAGCTTTTTAGCGAAGCATCAAGCAAAAGAACTATCTCGCAATGAACAAATCGATGCCCTGCGTCTGTTGGAAATGCAGCGACATGCTTTACTGATGTACACTAGCTGCGGTTGGTTTTTTGAAGAGATTTCTCGTCCTGAAGGAGTGCAAATTCTCCGTTATGCGACTCGGGCGATGGAATTAGCAGGGGAAGTGGCTGGAGTTCATCTTAAGCAAAAATTTCTCGGTTATCTCGCTCAAGCACCCAGCAACGTTGAGACATTTGGTAACGGCAAAAAGGTATTTCAAAAGTTAGTTGCCCCTTCACAGATCAGCTTACATCAGGTAGCGGCACACTATGCTATTAGCTCTTTATTTACTGACTATCCTCACCGAGAGCGAATTTACTGCTATGAAGTTGAGCAGTTAGATTATCAGAAGCAGCAAATGGGAACACTTACCCTTTCTGTCGGACAAATTTCCTTGACCTCGCAAATCACTTGGGAAACTAAGCATTTTGTATTTGCCGTATTACACCTGGGGGGATGGGATTTTCACTGCTGTATCACTGGGTTTGATGGTCGTTTAGCCTACGCGGAATTAAAACAACAGCTATTTACCGATATCAAGCAAGCCAGTGCCGCCCAAGTGATTCTGACCATGAATCGTTTAATGGGGGATCACTCATTTAATCTCCAAGACCTGTTTGCGGAAGAAAGACAAAGGATCGTTAGACTGTTAACTGCTAAAACTAAAAAGCATCTCGATCAACTTTATACTCAGGTATATCGAGAAAACTATAGTATGTTAGCGGCATTTCAACGAGAAGAATTACCCGTCCCTCAAGAATTAAAAGTAGCGGCGGAAGTAGCACTGTCTTTTCGCTGTTTAGAAGCAGCACGTAACCTGGAAAAAGCAATTGAAGAGCCAACTAGTATCGATAGCTATTTGGCAGAATTGACTGCCACTGCCACCGAAGCTAACTATCTGGACTGCTGGTTAAACATACCTGAAGTAAAAGTAATCTTAGAACAGACAATTGTGCGTCTTCTCTGGCAATTACTATATGATGGTAATCCTAATACTTTGTTAGCTGATGTTGCTCGCATTGAAGCAGCGATCGCCCTGGGAGAGCAACTACGCCTTGGTTTAGCCCTAGATCAAGCTCAGGAAGTATATTTCAACTGTCTACATCAATATATGCTGCCTAACTGCCTAATTGATTCCACCAGTCCCGATCATAATAGTTGTCGTTGGAATATCACCCAGATGAAACCGTTGCTGAAACTAGGTCGCCGTCTGGCGATTGATGTTAGTACTTGGTTGCACTAAGTTAATCATGGCGTTGCTGGATTTAGTAACGCCATGTTCAAGTAACAAGTAACAAGTAACAAGTAACAAGTAGCAATTTAAATTACGTGACTAACTTGACAAGAGATCTTGAGCTTTCTGATAAGTAATCTTTTCTTGCTCTGTAGCAGTGGCTAAAGATTCGGCATGGATTTGCTCTAGACTAGCAATATAGTCTGTATTTTGACTGAGAACTGGGTTTGATTTCGATGCCGTTATCGTCGCTAATTGCGCTCTTAGAGGAAGTTGACGAAAGACAGCCAGGCGTTTTTCTAAAGATGACATAAGTAAGCAGATGAACTTCTGTAAGAACTGAGGAATGGAGAGCCGAATGGAAAACCAGTTGTACGATCGCGATTTTAATCTGTGGATCGAACAGATGACGACTGCGTTAAGAGCAAGAGACGTTGAGGCTATGGATTGGCAAAATTTGCTAGAAGAAATCGAGGATATGGGAAAATCAGAAAAGCGATCGCTTGAGAGCTATTTAGAGCGATTAGTAGAACATATCCTTAAATTAAAATATTGGGAAGCAGAGAAAGCTAGAAACTACAAACATTGGCAGGTAGAAGTAGTTAATTTCCGCAACCGTATTGCTAGATTATTAGATCGTAGCCCCAGTTTAAAAAACTATATGGAACAAATATATCCTAGAGTTTTCGAGGACGCGGTTTCTGCCCAACAAATTGAGTTTGCAATTCCGCAAAACAGTTTTATCGAATTAAAGCAAATTTTAACCAAAGATTATTTTGGCTAAACCAAAGTTAATTATCAATATCCTGAATATCTTCTGTATCTGCGCTTTGTATGTAGCGCGCTAGATTAAGATTAGAACTCAATTTAATCGCTTTGTCAGCATTAGTATTATTTTTCCTCATATAGATCGTTTCAGATTATTATCGATACAGTCAAGCTAAATTATTAAGAAAACTAGAAATTGATCATTCTCAGAATAGCTTACCATGAGAAAAATTGCTCTCGTCGCCATCGCTGCTGGTTGCTTGAAACCTAATCTATGTTTGGCTTTGCCTCCTGTCGAAGACTTTCCCGAAGAGATCTTGCGGACGGAAATTATTCTCGAAGGGCGATCGCCAATAGATGGTAAACCACTGTCTGCCTCTGAATATGAAAATCTCCAAGTGCAGTTGACTCAAAACCGCTTTAATCCACAAATTAACCCAGATTTACAGCAACTCATCTTTTTGTTACAGATTAGGAAATTGATCAAAACTATAATTCCTTTTTATTAATCTGTTTTATCTAAAAATCAATAATTTATTTATATTGTGCTGAAAAATAGTTAGAGTATTTATATAAATACTTTAAGAGAAATTACTCCCATAATTTTGCTGTACTGGTTAGTTTTCAGCTAGCCCACAATCAGTATATTTAATGGTTTTAACAATTTCATCGTTAATACATACTCAGATATTAATACTTTGATGTCTTCAAATATTGCTCCAGAACAAGTCAATCAGATCGTTCATAATCTCCATCACAACCCATTTGAGGTCTTAGGTTGCCACCCTTACGAACAAAATGGGAAAGTTCAAAGCTGGGTAATTCGTGCCTATCTTCCCGATGCCTCTGCTGCCTGGGTAGTTTGTCCCGAAGAAAGAACTGAGTATCCGATGCAGACCATGCACAATCCTCATTTCTTTGTTTGTATTGTGCAAAATCCTCACTTAGCAAACTATCAACTACGGATCAAAGAAGGAGATAGTGAAAGAGTAATTTACGACCCCTATGCTTTTCGCTCACCAAAGCTAACAGATTTAGATCTTCATTTGTTTGCTGAAGGCAACCACCATCGTATTTATGAAAAGTTAGGGGCGCATCCTACGGAAATAGATGGGATTACAGGGGTATATTTTGCGCTTTGGGCTCCTAATGCACGTAATGTCTCAATCTTAGGTGATTTTAATAACTGGGATGGTAGAAGCCACCAAATGCGTAAAGGTAACAGCGGGATTTGGGAATTATTTGTCCCTGAATTAAGTTTTGGTGCAGCCTATAAGTATGAAGTCAAAAACTGGGAAGGACATATCTACGAAAAATCTGATCCCTATGGTTTTCAACAGGAAGTTAGACCTAAGACAGCTTCTATTGTTGCCGACCTTGATAGCTATCAATGGAATGATGACAAATGGATGGAGGAGCGTCGTCATAGTGATCCTCTAGCTAAACCTATTTCGGTTTATGAACTTCATTTAGGTTCTTGGATGCATGGTTCATCGGAAGAGCCAACTAAGCTACTATCTGGGGAATCTGAACCTGTTCCTGTCTCGGAGTGGAAACAAGAAGCCCGCTTCTTAAGCTACTACGAACTAGTTGATAAGTTGATTCCTTATGTCAAAGAGTTAGGCTATACCCACATCGAAATGCTCCCTGTTGCCGAGCATCCGTTTGATGGTTCCTGGGGATATCAGGTTACAGGTTACTATGCTCCCACATCTCGCTATGGCAACCCAGAAGACTTTATGTACTTTGTTGATCAGTGTCATAAGCACGGTATTGGCGTAATCGTTGATTGGGTTCCTGGTCATTTTCCTAAAGATGGTCATGGTTTAGCCTTTTTTGATGGCACTCATCTTTATGAACATGCCGATCCCCGCAAAGGAGAACATAAAGAATGGGGGACTTTAGTTTTTAATTACAGTCGTAACGAAGTCCGTAACTTTTTGGTGGCAAACGCGCTATTTTGGTTTGATAAATATCACATTGATGGTATCCGAGTCGATGCAGTAGCCTCGATGCTCTATCTCAATTATTGTCGCGAAGATGGAGCCTGGATTGCTAACGAATATGGCGGTGCCGAAAATATTGAAGCTGCTGATTTCTTGCGTCAGGTTAATAGTCTGTTATTTAGCTATTTCCCTGGAGTGCTTTCTATTGCCGAGGAATCAACTTCTTGGCCGATGGTATCTTGGCCTACCTATACAGGTGGCTTAGGCTTCAACATGAAGTGGAATATGGGCTGGATGCACGATATGTTGGATTACTTCCACATGGACCCCTGGTTCCGCCAATTCCATCAAAATAACCTGACCTTTAGTATGTGGTACCATCACAGCGAGAACTATATGCTGGCTCTATCTCATGATGAGATCGTTCATGGTAAGAGCAATATTATCGGTAAAATGCCAGGGGACGAATGGCAGAAATTTGCCAATGTTCGCTGTTTGTTTGGCTATATGTTTACTCACCCCGGCAAAAAGACCATGTTTATGAGTATGGAATTTGCTCAATGGAGTGAGTGGAATGTTTGGGGAGATCTGGAATGGGATTTACTACAATATCATAGCCATAAGACTTTGAAGCAGTTCTTTACTGAGTTGAATGCCATCTATACAACTGAACCTGCACTATACAGTCGAGACTTTGAGGAGGAAGGTTTTCAATGGATCGACTGTAGCGATAACCGTCATAGTGTGGTCGCATTTATCCGTCGAGCTAAAGATCCTAATGACTTCGTGGTTGCTATTTGTAACTTTACCCCCCAACCCCATAGCCACTATCGAATCGGTGTTCCCGAAAAAGGCTTTTATACCGAATTGTTCAATACTGATGCTAGTAAGTACGGTGGCAGCAACATGGGTAATTATGGTGGCAAATGGACTGATGACTGGTCTTCCCACAATCAACCTTATTCTCTAGATTTATGCTTACCTCCTCTGGGTGTCTTAATTCTAAAAATTGACCGCAAGAAAACTCAAGCGGCTTTACAAGATAATTAATTAAAATTGCCCTAAAATATTGCCCTAAAAAAATTGCCCTAAAATAAGGTGGGCAGCTATTAGTTCTCTGGGCAATGAGCTATTGTGGAACGTGAGTTCGACGAAAACAAAAAAACTTGAAAATTTCGCAACTTTTTAAATTTTGGGTGTCTGAAGAGCCGATTTTTTCGTTAAGAAAAACATAACTCCTAACTCCGAATTCCGAACTCCGAACTCACGTTTTTGTCAATTTCCTCTAACAATTCATTTTTGTATTCCTTATTCTTTTCTACCAAGGTTTCTTCGGTTTGTTTAATAAAGGTATCTTCAGTTTTTTTGATGAAGGAGCGGGCAAATCGTTCGCTAAAACCTGCAACAAAGGAAATGGAAATATAGAAAAATATTTGTTTATTTTGACCTTTAATTATATGGTCTATAGATATTATTCCGGCGCTGACTAGTGAAAAAATGAATAGACTAAACGATGCTCCAATGAGAGGTCTGTAGATACCTATTAATATTGGAATTGATGGATCATTGTAATTTTTTTCTGCACTGTCAAACTCCTGTATTCTGACAATCATACTGATAGTACTGCCTAAAGCACCTGCTGAGATAGCAATGATTAGAAGTAAAATAAGATCAACATGTATTTCTTCTTCTGCTTTTTGTCGTGCTTTCTCTATTTTCTTGGTTGTCTCTTCTATGTCCCTGTCAATGGTTTTTTTTCTTCGTTAAAATCATCTATTCGTGCTTGATCTGGTAATTCTTTTTTGCTTTCTATTTCAAGATTTTTTTTATTCTCTTTTTTCTCATTCTTCAATTGCGCTAATTCCAATTGGTTCTTACGTAACTCCCATTCATAATCTTCTTGCTTTAATTGTAGACTTACCCATCTAACTCCAAAACAAGTAACAAAAATAAAAAGAGATACAGAACTTGAAATAGTCAAGCCATAAACCATTTTACGGATAAAGTATTTAGAGTTTATAGCCCGATGATAGTTTATTGCAAGAAACTTTATAGGAGGTGGATAAAACCTAAATTCACACCCAATAATTTGCTCTTCTATACTTACCCTAATTTCTTTAATTTGCTCTGGGCTTAAATTATTTTTTTTGAGGATCAGCAGAGTGGATATTATATCTTTAGCGATGAACGATAAATTTTTCCAATTTTCAGTTTATCCAATTGCTCGTGAAAATGATAAATGCAGAATACTAAGCAGCTACTAAAATAGAAAATCAATTGGTAATGACTATAACTTTTAACTGATCACTGATTAGCTGGTTTCATCATCACCACACCATAAGCTTCTGGATTAAGATACTTTTGGGCTGCTTGCTGTAAGTCTTCAGCAGATATAGATTGAATCCGCTGGGGATAGCTAAGGGCTGGGGCTAAATCCTGTAACTGAGAATAATAGTAACCATAAAGGTTGGCGCGATCGCTTGGTCGCTCATTGGCAAAGATAAACCGATTAGCCACCTGGGTACGAATGCGCTCGATGTCTTTAGCTGCAATAGGTTCAGTTTGCAGCATTTCTATTTGTTGGGCGATCGCCTGTTCGACTTCAGGAATATTTTCCACAGGTAAAGCAGCGGAAATATAAAATACCCCCTGGTGAGTTTGGGTCATGTTACTGACACCAATTTGATTAACTAAACCTTTTTCTTCCCGCAATTCTCTAAACAAGCGAGATATCTTTCCTTGTCCTAAAATCGCTGCCAAAATATCCAAAGTATAAGTTTCAGTGAGATTTTCTACCCCAGGAACACGCCACACCATTACTAACCGCGCTTGTTGTAGAGTCTCATCAATATATTCACGACGAACGATGGTGGAAAAAGGCTGTTCTGGAGTTACTGAAGGGGTAATGTTCTTCCCATACTCCCCACGGGGACTATAATATTTGTCAAAACTATGGCTGACAATCTCAATTAATTTCTCCACAGGAAGATTACCCACCACTGCTGCTGTCATTGATGGGGGTTGATACCAGGCACCGTGAAAATCGCGCATTTGTTGCGATCGCAAATTGGCAATTACAGTTGCAGGGCCTAAAACAGGACGACGATAGGGCAAAGTCTCAAAACAAGTTTCCATCGAACGATAGAAAGTGCGTCGGCGAGGATTGTCTTCAGAACGACGAATTTCTTCTAGAACAACTAGTTTTTCTCGTTCAAAGGCTTCATTTTCTAAACTAGGATTCAACACTACATCTAGCTGAAGTGGGGCTAATGCCGCAAAATCTTGGGGTGCAGTGGTTATATAGTAGTGGGTATAGTCTTGGCTAGTAGCAGCGTTGGTCACTGCCCCTCGTTCTTCAATTAGCTGCTCGAATTCGCCAACTTCTAGATTAGGTGTCCCTTTAAACACCATGTGTTCTAGAAAATGTGCCATTCCATTGATATCGTTACTTTCTTTGGCCGAGCCAACATTGATCCACAGGTTGAAATTTACTGCTTCGACAGGCATTTGCTCGGCAATAATTGTCACGCCATTATCTAGTTGGTGAATGGTGGGAGCGTTAAGCTTTAGCTGAGTGCTAATAATTGAAGTCATTAAATAATATATTTATAGTTACCACAAGTATATAAAATATTCCGTAACACAATGAAGCTTAAGATCAAATATTGTCCTTCAACTATTGCCAATAATTTATTTACCTTGATTTTTGCCTTAATAGTCACAGTTTCTTTTTGGGTCGCTCCTGCTTGGAGTGCTGACTACAATAAGCAATCGTTAATCAACGAGGACTTTTCGCACCAAGACTTAACTGATGCTAGTTTTGATCATACTAATCTACGAGATAGCGATCTTAGTTATGTTAATGCTGCGGGAGTCCGTTTTTTTGGGGCGAATCTCGCTCAAGCCAATTTAGAAGGAGCTAATCTCAGTTACGCCAGTTTGGAGTCAGCTCGCTTAACTCGTGCTAATTTAAGCAACGCAGTCTTAACGGGAGCATATTTAACTAATGCCTTGTTAAATGATGCCATAATTACAGGAGCAGATTTTACAGAAGCCTTATTGAGTCCCACTACGGAAAAGAAACTATGTGAGATAGCTAGTGGTACCAACCCTACTACAGGTAGAGACACCAGAGATACTTTGTTTTGCCCCTAGTAGTCTGCCAATTTTAAATTGAGGGGTTGAGATGAGACAAGGAGACAGGGGAGACAAGGAGACAACGAAGTAATAGGCTTTTACCTTTTACCTTTTACCTCCCCAAAACCAGTAAATTTTGTATTCATCGAACTTACGTTTAGCTAAGTAGCTAGGGTTCATTAAGCATATAAAGCGAGAGTCTTCGACACCGCTTCGCGGATCGCTGGATATCCCCTCAAAAGTCGCTTTTCTCTATATAGGAACGAACGTCATTAAGATCTATGTAGCGATCAGTGGCGTTGCGTAACTCTCTGGCAATCATTCCTTCCGTGGAAACAACCGTAATGTGAGTACTTTTAGAACGCAATAGTTCGATCGCCCGTTCAAAATCACCATCACCACTAAATAGAATTACGCGGTCGTACTGCTCGACAGTGTTGAACATATCCACGACAATTTCGATGTCTAAGTTAGCTTTTTGAGAATAGCGACCAGAAGCATCATCATAATATTCTTTGAGAATTTTGGTTCTTACCGTATAGCCCAAGCTAATCAAGGCATCTCGGAACCCTCTTTGATCCTGGGCATCTTTCAATCCCGTATACCAAAAGGCATTAATCAAGACTACAGTAGGATCTTTGGTGAAGTATTCTAATACTCTTCTGGGGTCGAAAAACCAGCCGTTTTTTTGTTGAGCATAAAACATGTTGTTGCCGTCTACAAATATCGACAGACGATCCCTCACGTACTTGTTATGAGACTCCATATAATTTTTCCTATAAGGGCTTAAATATATTTAATAGATAAAGTTGACAGCGTAATACCCCGCTATAACAGGGATTACACCATAACAATTTAATGAATAGACCCGTAGTTGCAGCTACGACCAAGTATTATTTAATATAGTTCGGACGATAAGCACTAATTTATATAAGGGATAAACCCCAATAAAATTTAGTTTAGGTATATTTCATATACATTCCAGTTTAGGACAAAAAAAACCTC
>CBDUCX010000196.1:0-11017 GCA_965365755.1 uncultured Pleurocapsa sp. | reverse complement strand
CAGGAATAATGAATCTCCTCGCATTTTGCCTGATTTAAATGAGCGCGGCGATCGCCTGATCTATGGAGCAAAGCTATATCAAGACGGTGCAGCACCAAAGATTGTGCTTTCGGGGGGACGAATTCAATGGTATGGCGGAGAATCCTCTGAGGCAGAAAGTATGGCAACTATTTTGGAGTTGATTGGCATTCCTCGCGAGGACATGATTCTGGAATCTCGCTCTATTAATACCTATGAAAATGCTGTTTACACCAAAGATATTCTTCAGCGGGAAAACTTTAGGCAGATTTTACTGGTGACTTCTGCTGCCCATATGCCCAGATCTCTGGCTATTTTTCGCCGACAAAACATTGATGCTATTCCCGCACCAGCGGATTTTACAATTAGCGATCGCAACTTAATCGAAAATAGCCACAGTATTCAATCTCGAATTATCGGCTTGATTCCTAATTCAGGAAGCCTCGAAAATACTACCCAGGCAATTAGAGAATATGTCGGCATTTTTATTTATCGTCTGAAGGGATGGCTTTAATCATTGATCATTGATCATTGATTATTGCTGGTTGTTCCTGGCATTTTCTTCGAGTTGCTTCGGCGGTTGCTTGCATTTTGGCAATAAGCTTAGCATCTTCTGTTGAGATGTCGGACTTAGCGGAATATTTTTGTGCAATTGGCGGTTCTATTAATTTTAGCTTGGTGTTTAGCTTAATACTTTTTTCAATGGGAATCGCCAAACTAGAGCGAGTAATTAATTCTTGAAGAGCGGGACATGGCTCAGAGCCATCTTGATAAATTTCTGGTGATTCCCATAAGGGATAGGCATGTTTGCCGTTAACTCCAATCACCTCCCCTTGAGAATTTAATAACGGACCGCCGCTCATTCCTTTTTTTACGTCATTGGTATAGCCGATTTGATAACCTTCTAACAAGGCTTGGCTGAGAATAATGGCAACTCTGCCGTCTTTTAATGCGAGTTCTCTAGAGCCAGTTATGTTTGATTCGGCAAAAATCGCTGGAGTTTCTGGGAAGTTCGATTCTTGATAAGGAAATCCCGCCGCAAATACAGGTTCGCCAACTTCCAAATTTACAGATCTACCAATTTTTGCTGTGCGATAAGCTTTATCGGCTCGAAATCTTAAAATTGCCAGATCATATTGATAATCAGCATTAATAATGTCAGTAACTACTTCTACGGGGTAAATATTGCCATCAACTGTCTCTACTGCATAGGGAGCTTTACCCGCTCTAAGAACGTGCTGATTTGTGATGACAATATATTCTTGACCAGTTTGCTGGACAATAAATCCAGAACCCAAAAAATCTTGGTCTAAAATTCTGACGCTGATAGCTGAGGCAATCTGGTTGACTTGTATGGCTAACTGCTGAGGAGAGACTGATGCTATTGTTACCTTCAAGCGGTTGCCATCGCCAGATAAAAACATCCCAGTACCTATAAAACAAAATATTATTTTAGCTACCTGGGATGTAGAGCGAAAAAAAGAGCGCTCGTTACGGTTAATATAACTGTTATTACTGATGTTCTGGTTGTTAAACCCCTTATTGGGTGGCCATTTCATTAATTAATTAATTAATCAGAGAATAAATGTTTCCTCACCAGAGAGATTTAGTTATCTACAGGCACTGTTTCCAAGAATTTGTCCATATCGACATAAAATTCACCATCAGAGTAGAATCCAGGATCATCGGCGCTGAGGGTTAAGGTTTGTCCACTAACGCTACGACGAAAATCAACCAGCTTAACTAATACTCCTTCTGGATCTGTTCCTGGCTTGAGAGTAATCAACACATTATTATCGGGACAATCTCCCCCACGAGCGTTCGCCACACATAGTACAGGGAGATTGTTGACGTTTCCAGTACGGATAAACTTCAAATTGCCTTGGTCAAGAAATTTTTGAAATCTACTCGATACCGCTAAGCACCTTTTTTGGGGAGTCCAATCAGGGGAAAACTGATTTGCCCAGTTGATTAGTTTTACTCTCCCTCTTGGTGTATTAACAAATGTGTTCCAAGCACTATTCAGTTGAGCGCAATAGTAAGTATTAATATTTTTGGTTTCTGCTGTGGCAGGATTGGCGATCGCGCTCCCGATCAAGACACCAATCCCAGCAAACATACCAGCTAATGTTTTAATCTTCATAGTTTTTTCTGAGATATATGAGCTGCTAACAGAGTAGACTACAAGTTTACTCCACCGTAATTTTAGCGGATATTGTCTGCTCAAAGCTATTTTATCTGTCTCAGGGATAAAGCTCTTCCCCTAAATTCACACATAGCTCAGTAGCCATATCTCTTGCGCGAATAATTTTATCAATACCTCAATACTTTTTTGAGTAAATGATTTGAAGAATTAATCGTAATCGCTGAAAGCTTTAGTTTTCCCAATATCAGTCTATTTTTTCTGGTATCTCGAAAAGCGTATCTATCTGATCAGGAAATTTTTCTGCATAAAGGTTATTGATCGTCAGTATCCTAGCGATCGCCCTATCAATCATCACACCCATCCCAGCAAATGTTTTAATCTTCATAATTTTTTCTGAGATATATGAACTATCAACAAAGTGGACGATAAACTTAGTTATCGTAACTTTAGTGGATACTGTCTGTTTACAGCTATATTTATCTGTCTTTGGGGTCAAAATCCGACTGTGAATTCAGAGATGACAGCCCAATCGTCATCCCTTGCAATGACTATTACTATAGAAAGCCACCTTTAGTCTGATTCATGTAACTCGATTGTAGCTAGTGCCAGTTAGACTAAAGCTTTTGGCTGCATCAGTTTGGCTTTAATGAGCTGACGATTGAGATCATGTCCAATTAATACAAGTTTGGTTTGTCGGGATTCATCAGTTTTCCACAGGCGATCATAGAAAGTATCAAAGCGTTGACCCACTCCTTGTAAAACTAGGCGCATCGGTTTATGAGCTACATGAACAAAACCTTTAATCCGATAAATCTCTTGTTCGGTTAGTAGTTCTTTCAGGTGGTGAATCAATTCTTGAGGCTCAAATGTCTGGTCTAATACTAGTTCAATGGAGTTTATTTCCTCATCATGTTCATGTTCTTCTTCATGGTCATGGTGGGAATGACGATTGTCCAGGTCGTCTTCTACCGCGGCGTTAAATCCTAAGAGAAGATCAGCGCTAATTTCGCCATCTTTTACGGTCACAATCTTTACTCCAGGCTGTAATTCCTGCTTAAGCCAGGTTTGGACTTTAGTTAGGGTAGCTGCATCGACTAAATCAGTTTTAGTTAACAGTACTAAGTCCGCGCAAGCTAACTGATCTTCAAATAGCTCTTCAATGGGAGTTTCATGATCAAGATTGGGGTCGGCTTCTCTTTGAGATGACAACGCTGCCATGTCACCCACCAAGTTACCAATACCTAATGCATGACAATCTACTACCGTCACCACCCCGTCAACTGTAGCGCTATGACGAATAGCTGGCCACTGAAAAGCCTGAATCAAGGGTTTGGGTAGAGCTAATCCTGAAGTTTCAATCAGTAAGCAGTCTATTTTGTCTCTGCGTTTGAGTAGTTCCTGCATGGTGGGATAGAATTCTTCCTGAACAGTGCAGCAGAGGCAGCCGTTAGTCAATTCGACAATATTGCTGGCGGGGTTTTCCGATTCATCGCAAATCTGACATGATCGCAATAGGTCACCGTCAATGCCTACTTCTCCAAATTCATTGACCAACACGGCGATGCGTTTACCCTGATTATTTTGTAGAAGATGACGAACAAGAGTAGTTTTCCCAGCGCCAAGAAAGCCTGAGATCACGGTAACGGGTATTTTATGCATGGTTATTTAATGGCTATGGACAATTAATCAGTGAGAATACCTGAACTAAGAAAATTTAACCTAAGACAGTGTTGGAGAGAAAAGCAAAGCCGATTCTACAAACGGTAAATCCTGCAAAACGCAGCATCAATGCCGACTTATTAGGCTGATTGATTACTCGTCTACCGAGATCAAAAGCGATCGCACTGATGAGCAGTTGAATTGAACAAAAGCCTAATAAATATGCTCCTAAAGCGGTAGTTTCTGCCCCGACGATGGATTCACCATAGGCATAGCCGTGAAAGATTCCCGCAATCGCACTAACCACAGCTAGCAGTGGGATACTCGCCTGATTTTTTTGCGCTAAAAAGATCCCTATTACTAGTACTGAAGCGGAGATAATTAGTTCCGCCGCAGGCAGATCAATACTTTGTAAATGAATCCCTGTGCCGATCGCTGTGGTAATGACAAAGGCAGTGGGAATAATCATGCCTAACTTATTGCTGAGAGCAGCTAGTAAGCCAATGGCAATCACAAATATTAAATGATCCATGCCAATGACTGGATGACCCAAACCAGATAGAAATCCCTCACTAAAGGTACTGGGTATATTGCCCCCATTGGGGTGATGGGCTAAGACAGGAGCAGCATTAAATAAGAAATTAATACTCAAAAGAACGCTGGAAACCAAACCAAAAGCGATCGCTTTATTCTTGTTCATATAATTACCAAAATTTTGTGTTAAGCCAGACAAAAACCAACCATGATTAGTCAACTAAGTTGAGTCCTAAACTAGATCAAGGAAGTAGCTCACCTGCCAATGAGTCACAACAGGCGCAAAGCATTATATGCTTAATTGGGGTCGTTACTGCCAGCTTTGTAACTTTTAGTTGGGCGATCAAGATTGTAGACAAACAGAAATTTCGTAGAGTAGGGCGTGTCACATAGATTAACAGAAACTAGCATTATCTGTACCTCGCAGATGAAAAAAAGCTAATGTTTAGAACTGTCGGCGGGCATTCTGACTTGGGAGATTGTCGCAGACAAACTCTTTACAGTTGCGGGACAGTGCCAGATTTTCACTGGGCTTTCCCCCTTACGTTTTCTCAGAATATTTGAGAAAAACCGACTAGTAATTATGGTTGGGCGATATTGTCACCAAGAGCCAATCTACCATAAGAAAGTAGCATTAAGGCTTAAAAGTAATTGAAGTAAGGGTTATAGGTCTTGCTATAATCAGCTTTGAACCAAATCTTAAATAATTGCAGAGAATCCCCAGATTAATTGATTGGCAAGTGACCACGAAACAAAATCACGGCACTAGGTAATGTAGTTACTGTTTTATCGTCTAGCTGTAGCAAATTAATGCTGCCATATGCCGTTAAATGACCATCAAATACACCACAGCGATAAGTGTCGGTTTTTGGGTCGTAAATACCCCATTCCCGTTCCCCTTTTGGTCTACCCTGCCAGTGGATTAATTGCCAGTTACTACCTGTCAGGTTAAATTGCTTGATGATGGGATTAAAATCTAGTTGTAAGATAAGCACATCAGGAGTAGCAACCTGAAACTTGGCTGGCGCGAGTTTAGTGATTTTCTTTTGGCTTTCCATGTAATATTTCTGCTATGTCCTGGTCAATACTTTGCTCAACTTGCTCAATCGTGGCGTTAGATTGTTGAGTTAACTTGCTTATTTTGCGTTTTTCTTTGAGGGCGATCGCCGAGGTTTCAGCAGATTTTTCTAAAGTGTCCGACACTTTTTTTACCTCTGATAGCGCCGAACCAACAGCAAGTTTGTACTCAGCTACTTGTAGCTGATAAACTTTAGCTCTGGCTACAGACCAGCCAGAACAGCACAAAAATATCATTAGTCCGAATGACACAAAATTCCATGCTAAAGCGGGGGGATAAATAGATAATTTTTTAATCATTAGCTATAAAAAGGAAACAACGGCAAGCGATCAACATAAATGGTCTCGCGAACCCATGCCATAGTCTCTTCAAAATCATCAAAATTTCTTTGATCCATGACGATACATCCCATCGAACCAGGAAGATTAGCATCGCGATGAATGCCTAACGCCGAACGCTTGCCGCCGCTTTTAGTAGTTACTTCGTAGGGCATAATTCGATAAAAATTCCCCTCTACACCTTTTACGTGGCGGGAATCTTCGGGAATTAACATTACTTCCCATTTATCTAATCTGCGGACGTGATGAACGGGAGGGATTAAACCGCCACGAGTATGTTGGTCACCTCGCTGTTGTCCATTGACGTGACTTGAGGTAACCGACCATTCATTAATTTGACCCTGCTTTTCATCCACCAAAGCCATGATGTATTGATCAAGTCCAGGGTCGCGATCATAGTGACCGCACATAGTTAAAAGCATAATTAAGAAATGGGTATAACCTGGTGGATTATGCGCTCACAGTGCAAAACAAGTGACTTTATATCAACTTCAGGATGTAGTTCTAAGACTTGTCGAGGATTAAGAATAGTACTCTCATCTACGTTATGACCTCGATGTAATCGGTATTCGCCAGAAGCTTTGAGAACTTCATTTTCGTATAGACGCACCATAATATGGGCTGTTCTATCCTCCGTCCTGTAAACGATAGGAGCATCAGAGCCAAAACTATCAATATCAAAAGCTCCTTCAATGTCAATCACCTTGTAAGTGGCATCAAGATGTTGACTAAGGTCGATAGTGCGTTGTTCGCCTCCTATCAAATTTTTAATTTCTAAAGAAACAATGGTTTTGAGAGGCTGTAGGTTGTAGACTACTCCTTTTTCCTTCGCTACCTCTACAGGCTGCCCATTGACAACTAATATTTCTTTCTTGATTTCGTCATTCATAATAAAAATCCTAAATTTGTATTGCCATTGTTTACAGCAGCATCAGCAAAATCTAATGCTGGATTAGTTAAAGCTTGTTCGATGCGGTCTAAACGCAAAGATATATCAATGTTTTGTGCAGACAAATCGCACAAGGTACAATCAGGCTTAATTATGTAGGCATACAAAAACGTCGCCTCAGAAGCCAAGAAAAGCAGCCGCATTTGTAAGCCACTATTAAGATATTCAGCAGGGATGCTTTGCACAGTTTCGGTATCGGAGAGATTTAGCAATATTGCCTGTTCTGAAATTCTCCCCAGAGGAATATTTCTCACTAATTCCCCAGTTAGACCCGTTACATAAAGCTGCAAAAAACAATCAATTTCTAATTCAGCATTAAGCCCAGGAGCTTCGATCAAAAACGCTGTAGCGTTACTAAACTCAACAGATAAATTAGGATCAGAAGGATCTAAATTACCGCTATATACTACTTGTAGAGCCACCTGTAATTAACCTCTCGCCAACATAATCACCACAATCTACCTGGGGTTGAGCCAATATTTCCTCGACATGTTCAACCAATTTTGGATCTCCTGGACCATAAGGAATTTTGGCAATGAGACGACGATCGCCCACGTAAGACAAAACATGCCTTAATCCCTGTGATGTTCCCGTTACTTTTTCCGCCATTGGTACAATGCGATCGCGAAATAAATCAGTAGTGGGAGTATCTTCGGTAACGCCATCAGCGTTTAAATAACTGCGATGACGTTTAATAATTCGCTTTTCCTGATCGGTGTCATAGTAAAATTTATAGGAAATATATCTACGGCTGGACATGATCAAGCAATCTCCGTAAGCGACCGTATTTAATCCGTTCTCCCACAAATTCCCACGCTGCAATGTCAGGCGTAGCCGTTAAATAATCGGCTAGATTTTCACTAAATGGCTGAGGATAAGTAAGACGAAACTGCGAACCATCACCAAGCCAGAGAATTAATACCCGTGGTGTCAAACCTGGAACATCACAAACGTTACGAACTCGCATCCAACTATCTTGGATAGCTGTAGGCAGCAGTTCTAAAGGATTGGTATTAGTTGATATATCGTTAACTTGAGCAACCGAGACACCTAACATCGGATAAGACCGACCAAGATCACTCAAGTAACTTTGCCATACTTGCGCCATAGCTAACTACTAAGGCAACAGTTTGTGATAGCGACTATAAGACTCACCACGATAGCCGATACAGTAAGCACCAGCGAGGACAGCCGCAGCTTGACCACAGGCTAAAATACTGGCAGCTTCGGCATCCTTGACGGGTAATTCTGCCGTCTCAGTTGATGATCCTTCTGTTGCGTCAGTAGGGTCATTTTTAGTGGCAAAGGTTAGCTCAAAGCGTCTGTGTTTACGAGGATTTCTGCGTCCTTGTCCACGACAGGCAAGATTATTAACAAAATTACCCACACAGCCTGTCCAAGCTGCGGTCAACTGTGTAGAGGGAGCATTTTCTAAATCAGTTACTGATCTCACAGGCTGAAACACTGTATCCGAGCCGAGAATACCAGTAGTAGCATCAGTCTCGTAGGAAATATTGCCAGAATAATTAAACTGTTTTCCGCCCGTTTGGGGTACATGCGAAGTAGCAAAATCGCCACCGTAATTCATGCCCAACTCATCGGCGAGGTTGGGGAAATACTCACCAAACAGCTCAATACATACCACTTCAGAACCGTTGGAGTTGAGAAGTCCACGAATAATCGTAGCAGCATTGAGTAAGTTTGCTCTACTGCTTACCGCTACAGACATAGTGTTGCCACTGGCGCGAGTAAACTTGAGCTTACGCAGTTTAGCGCCAACTGAATCAGTACAGGGTGCATTATCTTTGATTGCACTAGGTACATTAGCACCAACAGCCTGCAAAATTGTAGTAATTTCCGTTTGCGGGATATCAGGAGGTAGTCTAAAGTTTGAGCTTACGTTAATGGAATTGCCAATATCCATTAAATATCCAGTGCCATCATCATTAAGGAACTGGGTTTTAACAACTGTGATAGTCATAAATATATAAATGCTTGTAACGTATGACTACCTTAACTTTGAGCAATCGTGATGCAAATTTTAACGATTGTGTGACCGTTAAGGGTTACACACTAATTAGCTGTTATCAGCATCAAAAGCTAACTCTGATACACCCAAGTAATCTAATAGCTCTGGTAAACAATCAGGATTAGCAGCTACCCACCAAACATGATGACGACGTATACCTACAAGTAGCTTTCGTTTAAGCAGTGTTCGCCCTTGGTTTTTGGAGATAAAATTTTGCTCGCACCACTGGCTAAGACTGACAAAGTTGGTTAATTCCCTCTCTGGCAAATGCGGTAATGGTCTTGTGCCGATCAGGGTATTGCCAACAAAAGCAGCTCCACTAATTTTAATTACTGGGTCAAATTCCATATTTATTTGATTAAATTACGGGACGATAAACTGCGTGACAAATAGCTCTACCCTGTTTGTTGACCGACTCAATAAAGGCTCGGTGAGGTCGCGTCGACTGTACTGTAATATCAGTGCGAGGATTGCTGTGTTTGGGGAAGTTACGGTTTTGCTCTTCAGCAGTAGTTAGATTGAGTACCGCATCAAAATAAACATTGCCTGCTGCTTCGTCTGCAAACCAGCCAGAGACTTTCTTGTAGCCTGTGACAAGTTCTTGGTAGCCAATCTGCGCTGTATTATTACGATTTAAATTGCGTCTACCCTGGTTAGTAATGTAGATTCCCACGGTATCGTCGTTATTAGTTTGAGACTGCTTTTGTTTGCGCAATTGAATTAATGCCCAATAAAATCCTTCGGCGAATTGATCTGCATTGCTGGCGTTGATTGTGTTCAAATCCATGCCCAATCCATTGGTAAAATCGCCAATACCAAAGTCAGGATTGTTATTTTGAAAATCATCTATTTGGATCAGCAGCTTGCGCGTATTTGGGTCATAAGCAGCGTTAGAGCCAAATAAATCTTTTAAAGTTAATGCCATAAGTAGTAAATGTCCTGCTGCCAACAGGACTATAACGTCTAGTAATTAATAGAAACTAACTCTAATATGCCCTGTTCTACTAATAATTAATACTTCCTCTTCTACATAGATTAGGAAGTATTACTGATGGCGGAAACTATTGCCACAGCTACAATACGATTAAATATATTGAACTTCTATTATTAACAACTTCCTTTTTTATAGTGATTTTTATATAGAAAAGGAAGTAATTATTTTTAATTTCTATGGCTAAATTAAATCGCAATGGTCAGGCTAAATGTTGGGATGCTCACACAATAAATAAAATGCGATCGCTTTTGTCCAATCCTGCTCAAAGATTAATATTTGAGATTTCCATCTGGACTGGTGAACGCATGGGGGCAATTACCCAGTTACGTGTAGAGGATATCTATGATGAAAAAGGGCGGGTCAAGGAATATCTGACCTATCAGGGAGAGAATCGTAAGGCTAGTCGTTGGGGGACTGCCAAGATGCGCATCGTCAAAATTCATGATGAATTGCGATTTTACCTCAAAAATTACACTCCACCAAATAATGGTTATTTGTTTCCTAGCACTAGTAAGTCTGGTCACATTACTCGTCGTGGAGTGGATGATTATTGGCGCAAAAGATTTAAATATCTAGGGTTAACTGGCTTTAGTACCCATAGCTCTAGACGGTTTGTGATCAATCAATTAGCTAAAACCCATGACCTGCATATCATTGCTGATACGATGGGCATGAACGTACTCACGGTTAAGCATTACCTTGATCGCGATGATGATGCTTGTGATTTGGCGATCGCTAATCTAAGGGTTGCTTAATCAATCAATATCATATTCAACGTCTGACATCTTGTTAGTCATATCTTGCCACTATTAAAGTCTGCTAGTTGTTCTAGCACTTCTGCTAGTTCTGCACCACGGTCAATCATGTCTTGTAACTTTTTGGCGCGGTAGTTAGCGAGTCTAGCTGAAGTATTCCCCCCTCGAATATGAATGGCTTTAACTTTCTTACCGACTCGATACAGCAAGCGGAAGTATTCAATTTTTCTGCCATTAGGAGAATATTTACCAACAGATGCCTTTGGCTCTAATTGTTCGGCTCTGTCTAAGAATCGTTGTATAGCGCGTCTTTTATCGTCTTCTACAACCTCTGTAGAAGACGCTTGATCACTGTCTTCTACAAACGGGATGCTTAATTGTTTACTCATGATACTTGCTCCAAATAGCGATCGCTCTTTGATCTTATCGAGACACTTACTTTATTTCAGTGTCCCGATAAGCAATGTTCGGAGCTACGCTACATTTGACACCTAGCCTGTTTAAGCCAGCCAAACTG
>CBDUCX010000195.1:0-11033 GCA_965365755.1 uncultured Pleurocapsa sp. | reverse complement strand
TTCGGTGATATAAGAGTCGCTGATACATTCTCCTGGGCGACGAAAAGCGCGATCAAAGAAGCTACTCAGCATGAAAAAAGGAAAGGTTTCACGGAACATATAAGTTCCTATTGCCTTGTCAATGGCTGGCTCTTGAATAATTTGCTCTCTCAGGGAGCTAATTAACATATTGCAGATTGTATTAATCTGGGATTGAGCTTCCGTTTCACTTATTTCCCTGTTGCGAATTGACTGTTCAATACTGGATAGATTTTTTTTAAACAGTTCCGTTTCGCTGATTAATTCTGGAGGAATGGCATCTTGTCCTGCTTGCCCTGTGCGCTGGTGATCATATTCAGGAGCAACACGTATCCGTCGCATTAAGTGAGCTACTAGAGAAGAGGTTTGATGTAAGCGACTAGAGAGGTTGTGTGCCAAAGACTGGTAAAAACGGTCTGATAAACCAGGTGTTGCAGTTAATAACGAATAAAGGTCTTGCTTATTAAGCACACCAACTTCTACATCCTCCTGAGCAATTACCCCGCTACTAGTTGGTAACCCTTCCAAAAAGGATATTTCACCAAAAACCTCTCCTGGTGCCAAAAAAGCGATCGCTACATCCCGACCAATAGCTGCGCTTTCAACTCGGACTATTCCTTTGCGCACTAGATATATTGCCTGGGATAGGCGACCTTCTTTAAGAATTACTTCATGGGGTTTATAGGTGGCAACCTGGGCTTTTGACCACAAAATCTGATAGTCTTCGGTGGTTAAATATTTGAGTTTACTGTCCATTTGGCTTGAGTTCTCCATGCTGCACCCTAGTAGTCTGTCGCGAGTCGCGGGGTCGCTCGTCAATTTTGAATTGAAGGGTTGAGATGAGACAAGGAAGAAAATTTAATCATGCCACTCCTCAAATCAATCTTGACGCTCTACTAGGTCATAGTTCCCAAATTACTTACTCTAATCATCATTGTTGTGACGAGAATTCGCAGTTAGATGGGTTGGGACGCTGGGCTTGATGGCGAAATAAGTTTTTCAAAGCAGCCTGTCTCCTTTGGGGGGACTCTGTTGCCAAGTTCCAAAGACTTTCGTAAAAGAAAAAAGATATGCCCGAAAATTGATGCTCGCGGGCGATTTTTACCTGTTTATATATTTTGTGCCACAATACGGGACGACCTTTTAAACCAGATAGAATGCCAATACCCACGGGAATATGTTCTTTGGCAGCTAAGATTTCAGGCTGTTGCAGTTCTTTGGTAAAGCTCTTGTTGCTGTCGCGGTACACTTGAACTATTAGTTCTTCGATTAAGCCTTTTCGTTCCCACTGATGCCAATCAAGTAAGAAAGAGTTTAAAGAAAAATGCTGTGGGTTGGGAGACACGGAGACAATTGCCTTGGGATTGTGTTGTTTAATTGCTTTAAATAATGTCTCGACATAAGCCGTAATTTTATCGGCACGCCAACGCACCCAGTCTGGATCTTGGGGATTGTTGGGTGGTAGTTGACCTTGATGCTCTGCTTGATAGAGTTTAACGGTGTATTCGTCATAGCCCAATTCTGAAGGATAACCAAAGTGATCATCTAACTGAATACCATCAATGTCATAGTTACTGACTATCTCCACAATTAAGTCCGTCATAAACTCTTGGACATCAGGACGCAGAGGATTTAACCAGACCCGTTGATGCACATTTCCTTCCCACCAGATAGTGCTACCGTCTTGCCGTTGAGTCAGCCATTGAGGATGACGTTTAACTAATTCTGAATCAGCAGGAGCCATAAAACCAAACTCGAACCAAGGAATTACACTCATTCCCTGTTCGTGTCCCGCCGCTGCAATTTCCGCTAAAACATCTCTTTGTTGTAGTCCCTCTGTCGGGTCGAGAGCCAATCCAGTAAAGGCTTTGGCCACTTTTGAAGGATAGAGAGTGTAACCCCAATTCCACACTGTGGGATAGAGAGTATTAAAATTAGATTTAGCGAGTAAAGCGATCGCCTTACTTGTTTTATCAGCCTCAAATAGAACATCACTATCTACATTAGTTAGCCATACTCCGCGTATTTCTGGGTCTGTATCGGTCTGGCAAATTTGGTTTGTAGGAGGCTGAATGGGAGTTAGTTGGGAATGACCAGGAAAAGGCGTAATTGAGACTAGGGTAAGAGCCAAAATAAACAGAAAAACCCACCAATATAGACGACCTCTGGTCTGGCTAAACTGGACTAATTTATTAGCGTAGCTATCAAATGACTTGGCAATGCGCTCTTTCATAAATACCGTAAGATTGACAGAATATGGCGATTATAACGGTTTATTATTTAACCTTAATTGACATGCTGTAGAACTAAATCTTATAAGATATCTTCGATGAATATTCGCCATGCTGTAAAAGCAGATTTACCAGCAATTGTTGATATATACAATCAGAGTATTCCTGGTCGTATGGCAACGGCAGATACTGAACCAATTACCCTGGCGGACAAATTAGATTGGTATCATAATCGTCCCGTCAACCGTCCCCTTTGGGTAGCGGTAGAACAAAATAAAATAGCAGGTTGGCTCAGTTTGCAAAATTTCTATGGTCGCCCAGCTTATCTCCATACCGCCGAAGTTAGTGTTTATGTAGCAACGGCATATCATCGTCAAGGTATTGCCAGTAAACTTTTAGAAAAAGCGATCGCCCAAAGTCCTCAACTACAACTGACAACCCTATTAGCATTTGTATTTGCCCACAATCACCCCAGCATCACTCTCTTATCAAACTACGGCTTCCAACAATGGGGGAATTTACCAAATATTGCTGAATTAGATAACATTTCCCGAAGTTTATTAATCCTGGGACGCAGAATTGACAGAACTAGGAACGAGCGACACTAGCAGTAGTGCTTATGACTTACAAAATGTGGTTTTGGTGATTGACAATAATCCTTCATCTCTGGCTTTTGCAGATTAAATAATCGTGGTGGTGATACTTGGCGATCCGATAGTAATAGTAAGGGAACAGAAAACAACGCGATCTCGTATAATTCGCTAAGATAAAAGCCTGAAACTCTTATTTAGCAATACTTTTAATAAGTTTAACAATTGCTCCATTGAGTGATTCAAAATAACTATAAAAGGTGTTTGCTAATTATTATGACCAGTTTTTTGAACAACGCCGAAGACACGTATAATTCTTGGTGAGCAAATATACAAATATAATTGTGGAGTCAAGTTTTATGAAGCCTGCTAATAACGGTTCCGATGTCATTATCGAAGAACAAAATAGTTTTGCTGAGGCAATCGCCTCAGCGAGTGCTTTTGCATTTCTTGATGAACTATTCGACAACCAAACGGATGATGTGAACGTAAGTGCAAGTGCAAGTGCATTCGCAAGTGCCTTCACCACAGTTGTTGGTTTGGATAATTCAACACCTATTACAACAGCTAATGGGGCAGATGTTATTAAAGGGAGCGGCGAAGCTGAAAGCATTGCCAAAGCAATAGCTTCTGCCGAAGCCGAGGCAATAGTTGAAGCGATTAACAACTCTAATTTAGATGTTAGTGCTGCTGCTAGTGCATTTGCTCAAGCGATTGCCAACGTCAGTGCTGTCGGCATTGATAGCTCAAGCAAGATCTCTACAGGTAATGCAGACGATCTTGTTGTAGGAGAAGCAACGGCCATTGGCATAGCAGAAGCTCTGGCAGATGCTGAGGCCAGCATTTTGGCCAATAACGATATCTCTAGCAGCGTAAACATTGATACCTTCGCTGAGACAGTAACAACTACCAACGTCAATGCAACAGCTATTGGTATCAGGGGAGGCGAATACGACTTGGGAAATGGTGCTGACACCATCAGAGCCATTGCTACTGGTGTTGGTGTCAATATAGGCGTACAAGACGTTTTGATCAATGGTGGAAAAGGCGGTGATACCTTCGCTCTTCAGAGTGGCACAGGTGAAGTAATTGGTGGAAAAGGAGGTGACCTGCTCATTCTAGAGGGTAGCATCACTGATTACACCTTTACCGCTTTAGATTTGAACCTTGGGGTTAATATCCAAAATAGTAACAATAGCACCGATCTATTCGTCAGTGAGGTTGAAGACTTTAAATTTGTTGCCGATTCGGGCATTACCTATCAATATGCAGACTTGGCATTTACCTAACGTCATATTAAATCGAAAAGAAAAATTACTTTCGCCAACAGTATCAGTAACGTGGTTGAGTGTCCTAACATTGATACCTATTGCTCTAACTAAATTCCAGCTTGTGAATAAATCTTTTCGTTAGCTTTAACTGACTTAAAAAAGTCCACAATTGGACGGGGGTAATCAACACCGATTCTCACTCCATATCGCTTTTGCTCATCCTGGCTCAGTTTCCAGGGTTCACGAACTTTGTCTCCAGGGAGGGGAGCTAATTCTGGTAGCCAATGTTTGATGTAATCTCCTTGAGGATCGTAGTCTTTGGTTTGCTTGGTGATATTAAAATAGCGAAAGCCTCGCGCATCATTACCGACTCCTGCGGTGTAATTCCAGTTGCCCCAATTACTGCACACATCGTAGTCAATCAGCAGCGATTCAAACCATTCGGCACCCATTCGCCAGTCAATACCCAGATTTTTGGTCAGGAAACTGGCTACATTTTGTCTGCCACGATTGGACATGAAGCCTGTTGCTGCTAATTCTTGCATATTGGCATCAACTAACGGATAGCCCGTTTGTCCTTCTCGCCAAAGATCAAAGCGTGGCCAATCTTGTTGCCAAGGAATTGCTATTCCCTGCATTCCTTCAATTTTAAATACTTGGTTGCCGTGTTTTGCCACAATAAAGCGAAAGAAGTCACGCCAGATTAATTCAAAGATCAACCAATAGGTGGAATTATTTTTTATTCTCTCCGCCTCGTATTTAATTACCTGATCGTTAATATATCGCGGAGAAATACAACCTAAAGCCAGCCATGGGGAAAACTTAGATGAATAGTTTGTCCCCAACATACCGTTGCGAGTTTGTTTATAGTCTCTCAGACAATCTTGCTGCCAAAAGTAATCCTGTAGACGTTTAATTGCTTCTGTTTCACCACCTGTAAATTTTAACACTCCTCGATTATCAAATTCAGGAGTTGCTAAATTAAAATCAGCCAGGTTCGGAATTTTTCCTAGTTCTATATCTGGTAATAGTGGTAATTTCTTTGGTACGGGAATAGACCGATTAATTTCTGATTTCTGCTCTATCTGCTTACGAAAATTAGTATATAACTCGGGAATTTGATCAATACTAAAAGGTAAATCTTCTGGCAGATATAGAGTAGCTGACCAGTAAGTATTAACCTTAATTTTCTTGGCTAATAAAGCTTTTTTGAGCTGCTTCTCGACTTGTTTCTCTTCAGCAGTAACCTCCTTGCTGTAGCAAACCTGATCTACTTTCAACTGTTCGGCGATCGCAGGTATAATCTCTTCAGGCAATCCCCGACGCACAACTAAATTACTACCCAGTTTCTGTAGAGAATCACGCAAATCCACCACACTTTCAATTAAAAATTGAGCACGGTAGTTACCAGTTTTGGGAAACCCAAAGGTCGTCTTGCCAAACAGGCGATCGTCAAAACAATAGACAGGAATTATTTCCGCCGATTGCTCCACGGCATCCTTTAATGCCAGAAGATCATGAACTCGCAAATCATTGCGATACCAGATTAAAATACGTTGGGACATTTATTAGTTGTTAGTTGTTAGTCGTTTTAATATAGAATAGCTAATCCCTTGCTCTCCTTCATTTAAATAATTGATTTTATGGATGCTAGACAATATGCACCTGCCACTCAGCGTAACCGCGAACCAATTTTAGAAATATTATCAAAGATTTTACGTCCAGGTAGTAATATTTTAGAAGTTGCTAGTGGTACTGGAGAACATGCAGTTTACTTTGCCTCTAAGTTAGAATCATGTCGCTGGACTCCTTCTGATATCAATCCTCTGTCTAGGGAAAGCATTATCGCTTGGAGAAATGCAAGTCCCATCGATAACCTAGATTTACCTTTATCTATTGATGTAACTCAAAATAACTGGCGGGAGCAAGTAATGGAGCGAGATATTGATGCCATTGTTAATATCAACATGATTCATATATCTCCTTGGCAGGCTTGTTTGGGGCTAATGGAGGGAGCAGGACAAATTCTACATTCGGGGGGAATTCTTTATCTTTATGGCCCATATAAACGTCATGGTGTACATACTGCCCCTAGTAATGCTAGTTTTGATCAATCACTGCGCGATCGCGATTCTCGATGGGGAGTCAGAGATTTAGAAGCGGTAGTGGCAGCAGCAGCAGAATCAAATCTCCGACTAGAGCAAGTTATTGAGATGCCCGCGAACAATTTATCCGTTATGTTTAGCCGCTGAACTATAAGCTGATAGAGTAACTGAATTTTATGACAATCAAAATTTTGCTGGCAGACGATCAGTGCTTGATAGTGGAAGGCATCAAGTCAATTCTCAAACATGAGTCAGAAATAGAAGTAGTGGGGACGGCTTACGATGGTCACAGTGCGATCGCTCAGATAAAAAAATTACAGCCAGACATTGTTTTGATTGATATTGAAATGCCCAAGATGAATGGCATCACCGCCACTAAATATATTTGCGAATATTTGCCTAAGACAAGAGTGATTGTGCTAACTAGCCATAAAAGTCCAACATATATTACACAAGCACTGCAAGCTGGGGCATCAGGCTATTTATTAAAAGATAGTCTCCTTGAAGATCTTAAACAAGCCATTTATTCTCTTGGCAGGGGTTATTCCTATATCGAGGTAAAGTTATTAAATCAAGCCGTTAATCGAGCACCGACGGCACATGTGAATCCAGATCAGAAAAGAATTACTTACTTAAAAAAATATCGTAAAAACATTTATAACCCTTCCCGAAAACGACAAGGTAATCAAAGTCTTTGGAGCAAAAACTTAGAGCGCAAATTAACTAGTAGATTAACTAAATTTGGGACAACTAAAGCTAACCAAACTCCATTATTTGACTCCCCTACTTATCCCAATCTTCAGGAACTTTTCCCAACAGAGCAAAATTTACTAAATTCAAGAGTTTATCACTCTCACCAGTTCAACCGCCAAGGATATCTCAAAACGATTGCTTGGCTACTACTTGCGATCGCCAGCTTTGTATTATCAGTCATGATTTTTTAAATAGTTTAAAGTCTGAAAAAGTTTGTATATTCTAGTGATTTTTTGCACTAAAGTACTAGCTTCGCGTCGCCCACCCTACGGTAAATCGGTACTGCCCATCAAAAAGCGATCGCATTCGCGAGCTAGATCACGATATTACTTTAAATGCCCAAACTACGAAGCTTGTATTTTCGTTCCCAAGATATAATCAAATGTTAAGAGTGTAATGGCTTGAAGAAACATACTCTGTAGAGGCTAGATCTCTATGTCTACTTTAAAAGATTGATTTCTCAAAAGAAAATAAATAGGATTATGAAATTTTCAGTAACACTTTATCAAGACAAAGAAGGTTGGTATATCGTTGAATGTCCAACTATTCCAGGTTGTATGAGTCAAGGAGAAACACAAGAAAAAGCCTTACTTAATATTCAAGAAGCAATACAACTATGTCTGGAGGTACGTAAAGAAAAAGGATTACCTCTAACAACTGAATATTTTGAAGTACAAGTTCCAGTTAATGCCTAAATTACCCAGAATTTCAGGAAAAGATGCCATAAAAGTATTTAAAAAACAAAGATTTCTCGCTACTTTTTCAACTTTTGTCCTGTAGAGAGGGTTGGCTGCACCTTTAACCAAAAAATATACTGAGTTCAAGATATGATTAAAGATTAATTTACAAATGAATCAGTGATCATAACTAATCTTTAATGAAGATAAATATATTTCCACGTCAGATAACTAAACTATTAATCTGCGTTGTTCTTGCTCTTACAATAATTCATTGTTTCTTTCAGTTTATCAAATATGGTCTGGGATATGGTGAAATTTCCCATATTGCCAGTATTTTTGACTTTGAATATGATGGCAATTTAACTACTTGGTATTCTTCAATTACCTTACTTGCTTGTTCTTTACTGTTGGCAATAATTGCGATCGCTAAAAAGAAAGATCAAGACCGTTACAGTTTTCACTGGAAAATGTTGGCTATAATCTTTGCTGTTATGTCTCTAGATGAAGTCGCAATGCTTCATGAACGTGCGGGAAATTTAATTGATATATTATCCCCAGTTGAATATACGGGCTGGTTGAACTATCAATGGGTATTACTTGGGATACCCTTAACCGCCATTATCGCCATAGCATATCTCAGATTTATAGTACATCTTCCTGCAAAAACCAGAAATCTTTTTATCTTAGCAGGGGCGTTATTTGTTGGTGGTGCATTAGGATTAGAAATACTAGCTGGACGTCAAGAGAGCCTAAATCCATCTGGTGATTTTCTCTATGAATTGTTTACCACTATAGAGGAATTATGGGAAAAATTAGGAGTGTTGGTATTTATTCATGCTCTACTTACTTATATCGAAAAATATATCAGTACTGTGCAAATTTCCCTTGGTAATAACTCTTCTCTTTCCCAGCAAGCTGATTTATCCCAAGTTCGCGATCAAGAATATTCAGCAAAATAACAGCAAATATTGCCCTATAACAACTAATAAATCAGAATAAAGCCAATCCAGATTAAACGACTTTATGAAATTATTGATTATTTTTCCTTCAACTCAAAGAGGAGGGGCGGAAGAATATACCTTGAAAATTGCCCAAGGAATTTTACAGTCAGGATGGGAAATACAGACCGCATTTCCCAAGACTCCTGAAACTATCTCGTTAATAAATGACTTTACTCAGCAAAACATAGAATATCATCAGTTAGATATTGCTGACGTTTCGGGGAATAAATTTACTTCACTCAAAGCAAGTCTATTCAGATTATGGGAGACATCTAAACTATTATTTAAAATCAAACCAGATGTGGTGCTGCTTAATCTTCCTGCCCATCATCTGGGTTTTATCGTTCTCTTGGTTTGCGGATTATTACAAATCTCCACCGCAGTTGTGTTTCATCTTATTCCTTTTCCTGCATCATTTAGTCCCAGTAAATTACGCGCCTACCATTGGGCAAAAGCCAGAAATCAAGAGTGGATTACAATCTCTGATTATAATCGTCAATATCTTGCCCAGGAATTTGATTTAGATCCTCAAGAATGGCATTGTATTTATAACGGTATTCAGCAAGATTCACCGATTATTCAATCTCCTATTGATAAACACCAATTACGCTCCAGAATCAGACAAGAGTTAGGTTTAGCAGAAACTAGTCAGTTACTATTAACCGTTGCCCGTCTCCATCCACAAAAGGGTCATGATTATTTAATTCCGATTATTCCCGAAATTATTGCTAAATATCCCCAAGTACAGTTTGTCTGGGTGGGCAATGGCGAATATCAAATATATTTAACTAATCTGCTACGGAAATATCAAGTCGAAAAACAGGTAACTTTTTTAGGATATCGCAATGATATACCCCACCTCCTAGCTGCTGCTGATATCTTTCTGTTTCCTAGCTATCAAGAAGGGTTACCCTTCGCTATTCTAGAAGCAATGATCTCTGGCTTGCCTATAGTTGCATCCGATACTGGTGGAATTCCTGAGATGATCATCAATCAGCAAAACGGCTTGCTATTTCGTACTGGCGATCGCCAAGATATGTTACAAAAGCTTGACTGGGCTTTGACTCATCCTACTGCGATGGAGCAAATGGCAGAAGCTGCCCAAGTGCAAGTGCAAAAGTTTTCTCAAGCTCAAATGATTGATCAGACTTTAAAAGTGTTGCAGAATTTGATATCTCAGAATTAAATAAATGAAAATTTTGTTTTTGGATCAAAGTGGTAATTTAGGTGGTGCAGAGTTAAACCTGCTGGATCTAGGAAAATTTTACCGAGATTCCTGTTTAGTGGGTTTATTCGCTGACGGATCATTTAGGGAAGCTCTCGAAGAAAATCAAATTCCTGTCCGTATTCTATCCAATCAGCAGTTAAAAATTAGCAAAAATAGTGATTTTTGGCAAAGTATCACCAAAGTTGGTCAAATAATTCCTTTAATCAAGGAAGTTGTGCAACTTAGTCATGACTATGACTTAATTTATGCCAATACTCAAAAAGCCATGGTTGTCGGTGCCATAGTTAGTCTGCTAACGAGAAAGCCCTTAATTTTTCATCTGCACGATATACTTTCTCCAGAGCATTTTAGTCAAGTTAATCGCCAACTAGCTGTTTCTCTAGCTAACCGATTTGCCTCACTAGTTATTGCTAACTCCCATGCCACCAAAGAAGCTTTTATGGAAGCGGGAGGGAGAAACAACCTGGTGGAAGTAGTTTATAACGGTTTCGACCTAGAAAAGTATCAAAATCTAGAAGAGCGGGCTAGACAACTGAGACAAGAACTTAACCTAGAAGGGAGTTATCTTGTGGGCAATTTTAGTCGTTTGTCTCCCTGGAAAGGACAACATATTTTGCTGGAAGCCTTAACCCACTGTCCCAAAGCGATCGCCATTTTAGTTGGAGATGCCCTCTTTGGGGAAGACGAATATGTCCAGGAGTTACATCAGCAGGTGAAACAACTAGGTTTAGCTGAGCGAGTTATGTTTCTGGGGTTTCGCTCTGATATCCCGCAATTAATGTCGATGTGCGATTTAGTTGTCCATACTTCCATTGCAGCCGAACCTTTTGGACGAGTAATTGTCGAAGCAATGCTTTGCCAGAAGCCCGTAATAGCAACAGCAGCAGGAGGGGCTGTAGAGTTGATTGAGAATGGTCAAACAGGTTGGTTGACTCCCCCAAAAGACCCCTTAAAACTAGCAGAAATTATTAACCAATGCCAAAAAGAGCCAGCCACAGCAAAAGCGATCTCCCAAGCAGGGAAAATCTCTGCTAAACAGCGCTTTAATTTATCCAGCATAGAACAGCAAATTGAGCGACTATTATCGCAGTACGTTAATTAGTTAGGACAAGTTTAGTTAACTGCTCGTGAGTAATGAGTAATGAGTAATGAGTAA
>CBDUCX010000194.1:0-11044 GCA_965365755.1 uncultured Pleurocapsa sp. | reverse complement strand
CATAATTGAGAGCGAACGTCGTTTCAGAGAAAGCTCTTGTCCCTTAATTAAATAAATTGCTAAAATAAACTCATAACGAGTATGAGTAAGTAAAAAATAAACCTGATTAATATCTATGCAGATCAAAGAACTGAAAGTTAAGCAAATTCGTCGACCTTTACCCAGACAAACTGATCAGTCCAAGGTAAAGCAATTAGCGCAATCCATTGCAGAAGAAGGTTTACATGAGCCAATTGATGTCCTGGAAGTAGATGGACAATATTATGGGTTTTCTGGTTGCCATCGCTACGAAGCACATCAGCTTTTAGGCAAAGCAACTATCAAATGTCGAGTACGTCGCGCACCCCGTTCTGTGTTGCGATCGCATATTGCCTAGTGTGCTGGGGGAGAGAATTACAGTCGTTCCAATTAATTTCCGTAATTTTATTCGTTATCCCTTTTAGGTAGTGGGTAGTGGGTAGTAGGTAGTGACGAGTAGACAATGGTATTTATTTGGAACGAATATAGCTTTAAGCTTTAAGTAAATCAGCCATGCTGGTGGGAGGAGATTAAAAGTCTTACAATGTTAGTAAACTTGGGATTCCCACGGCTAATAGCGCGTCGGTTTTCTCCCTCACACAAGATAATTTTATTTAAAAACCCTTATGTCAGAAAAACAACAACTATTATTAGTAGACGATGAGCCTGGTATCAGAGAGTCAGTGCAAGCCTACCTGGAAGATAACGAAGCTTGGCAAGTAACCACAGCTAGCAATGCAGAAGAAGCCTTGCAAACCATTGATTCTCAAGTACCTGACTTGATTATTTCCGATATTATGATGCCCCAGGTAAATGGCTATGAATTTTTGTCAAAACTAAAAGAAGACCCCCGTTATCGTTCCATTCCTGTGGTTTTCCTAACTGCTAGAGGCATGACTAGCGATCGCATTCAGGGTTATGAAGCTGGTTGTGATGCCTATCTTTCCAAGCCTTTTGATCCAGAAGAATTAGAAGCGATCGTTAAAAATTTGCTGTCCAAAAACCAAGCTAAAACTGGTAACGGAGACAGCAGTGCTGAACTGGAAAAAATTGCTAAAGAACTAGTTGAAATCAAAGCGAAACTAGACGATAAACTGGGTGGGGCTGGTGGAATTGCCGTAACTCCGCCCCCCATTAAAATAGATTTGACTCCAAGAGAGCAAAGCGTTTTAGATCTAGTTGCTCAAGGTTTGATGAATAAAGAAATCGCCCGTGAATTAAATACCAGCGTGAGAAATGTAGAAAAGTACGTTAGTCGCCTTTTTGGTAAAACAGGTACTAATAGCCGTACTGAATTAGTCCGTTTTGCCCTACAACATGGCTTGACACAGTAATGGATAGCAGTAATTGACAATTGAAAATGAACAATTGACAATTATTAAATCAGATTATAGAAAAATAAATTTAAGACAATCCTGTACTTGAGATGATCGCTAATACTATTTACCCGGATATATTAATGACAAATTATATAGGTGCATTCCTGCCACCGATCGCTTTGGATAGTTTGTTTTCTACCCAGGGTATAATGGTCTTGCTATTGGTTGCTTATGCAGGAGCAATGTGGATGTTCCTCAGTAGTGCGCCCAAAGTCTATACAGTGATGGTATCAGATTTGCCAAATGCCCAAAAATTTTACGAAGGGTTATTAGATCTGCCTGCTGCGGATGTACCACTACATTACTACTATAACTATGAACAGGCAATGGGGGCGGGTGGATTAGATCCTCTTTATATGTCAGCAACTCCTGGCAGTAACACTTTAAATGGTGCCGATGGACTTTGGTATCAATTGCGAAAAAATACCCAACTTCATATCATTTCTGGTGCAAGTGGTGGTTATAAAGATCGTCAGCGTCATGTTTGCTTTGATCGCGACTGTCTAGAAGCTTTGTTGATGCGAGTTCAGTCCAGACGTTTAAAGTATAAAATACGCCGAGAAAAGCCTTTGAACTTCTTGGTTAAAGATATTGATAATCGCACTATTGAAATGGCTGAAGTTTCTAACTAGCTAACTAGCGATCGCTTTTTCACCATTGAAGCTAGCTGCGGATTACGGAGACACGAAGGTTAATTAAAAGGTTAATTAACGGTATTTAGTAGCCTCGACTTACATCAACCAAATTATCTAATGGCTGACCATTATGAAAGTTATTAATCTTATTAATAACCTCGGTTGCGAAATCACTAGGTATGCCAGCAGCAGCAATATGGGGAGTAACTATGATTTTAGGATGGAACCAAAAAGGATGATCTTTTGGCAATGGTTCAGTACTAAAAGAATCCAGAAAAGCCCCTGCAATTCTCCCAGAATCTAATGCACTGAGTAGATCTGCTGCTACTAAATGTTGTCCTCTACCAACATTAACTAAATAAGCGCCTTGAGGCAATGCGGAGAAGGTATCCAGATTAAGTATATTCTCCGTTTCTGATGTTATCGGTAACAGACACACAAGTACGCGACACTGACTCAAAAAAAGCTTAAATTGCTCTTGTCCATCAAAGCAGTCAATTCCTGTAATTTCTTTTGGAGTTCGACTCCAGCCTCTGACAGATAAACCATTGTCTCTAAGTCTTTGAGCTACCGTTGAGCCAAAAGCCCCCAAACCCATAATTCCTACGGTGAATGATTTAGCATTGGATACAGGTAAATATTCCCATTGCTGCGCTTTCTGTAATTGTTGATAATCAAGTAATCTTCTCTGAAAACACAAAACAGCTAAGTTGACATATTCAGCCATTTGTAATCTTTGACTGGGAGATACAAGACGGACAATGGAGATCTGCTGAGGTAAATTTGGGTCTTTTAAAAGATGAGCAACACCAGCCCCCAAAGATATAATCAGCTTAAGATTGGGGAATTTTTGTAATGCTCCCAGGGTTGGTTTCCATGCTAGAGCGATCTCAAAATCTGCCAACTCTCCACAGTCAGGAAAAACTCGCAAATCTATATTGGGCATAGATTTTTTTAATTCTGCAATAAATTGTACAAACCAAGTATCTGTTAAATCTATTTCGCCAATCAGTAGTACTGCCATTATTGAAGTTTTAAATTAGACGTGGTTTAGCTGAGGTTTCCAACTATTGCTTCAATTACTTCCTTTTTAACTAAGCTACTTAATCTCAAATAACCTTCTCCGCTTTTACCAAACAAACAGCCAGGAATACCAATAACCCCCGTTTCCTGCATTAATTTCTCGAAGAATTGCCAAGATGTCATTTTTCCTGGCGCTTTAAGCCAAATATATGGATTATCTGTCCCACCAAAGCAGATGAATCCTTGAGCTTCTAATGTTTGCCGAAGAAGATAGGCATTATTAAGATAATAGTTAACATTTTGTTGGCATTCCTGTCGTCCTAGATCGCTTAAAACAGCAATTCCAGCCTGCTGTGCTAGATTTGATGCACCCCAAAACTTAATACCATTTCTAACAGTCCACATCTGATTGAGTTCCCCCTCAACAGTATCTTTAATCGTTAGGGTATGGGGAACTACTGACCAACCTAATCTTAAGCCAGTAAAATTAGCAATTTTAGAGAAACTATTAATTTCGATCGCACATTCTTCAGCCCCTTCGATTTCATAGATACTTTGGGGAATATTGGGGGTATTGACAAACCAGCTATAAACTGCGTCAAAAATGATTATGGCTTGATTACTTTTCGCATAATCAACAAAAGTTTTTAGTTGCTCTTTCGTTGCAACTGCACCTGTAGGATTATTGGGAAAACAAAGATAAATTAGGTCTACTTTAGACTCAGGAAATCGAGGGACAAAGTTATTGGATTCACTACAATCTAAGTAGATAAATTGACTCCTCCCAGCTAACAAATTACCCTCAATAAAAGCAGGATAAGTAGGATTTTGTAAAGCAACTATACTATTGTGAGCAACAAGTTCCTGTAAATTAGTTGAGGATGATTGCGCCCCATCATTTACAAATATTTCTGAAGCATCGAACTTAATTCCCAGTTTTTGATAATAGTTAAGACAAATCGCTTGTTTCAGTTGTAAATTACCAGTAACTGCTTCATAACCTGTATAAGTCTCAGCATTGCCTAATTTATTTACACTATCAATTAAAGCTTTAACTGCTGTGGGAGGCACAGGTTGACTGGTATCCCCCCAAGCCAACATCAGTATTTTCTTTTGGGGATAGTCAGATTGAAACCTCTCTACTCGACTCAAAAGTTCACGATTAAAAACTTCGAGATAGGGAGAGCCAGAATTTATCTGACTCAGAGTTATATTTTTTGTTGCCATCTATAAGTAATTTTCTATCTTTAAATTACTTAAATTTTCGGTTTTTTATATGCTCATTTAACCTATAGTTTTGCAGGATATCTGGAGACAACTGTGATCCTCCTTGGATTTCACCTAAACATTGTTCCTCTCCACATAAACAATCAAAACTTTGTGTCATCGACCATTCTGTAGAGGGATAAAAGAAGGTCATCGCTTCTCCAATTTTTATTTTTTTCAAACAGCTAACCATCATATTGGAAGTGTCAAAAAAAACATTTGGCTCGCAACTATGATTAATATATTGGAGGTGTTCAGGGGCGAGCATTATATGTTGCGTTTCGTTAATTTGAACCGATAAATAACTTGGTTTATCTACATATTCTTTGATTTTGATCTCAGAGATAACTTCACCAGGCAAAAATTCTTTGGTGGCATGAAGTGATTTTGCACCAGTTTCTTTGCTCTCCCAAATCTCAGCGAAAGAGGATACTTGATATTTTTTTAATGTTTGACGATCATCGGATACAGTGAATAGATTAGTACTTTCAATTCGGATATTTGTCATGATCGATTGTGCCTAAAATTTTTTAGAGCTACTTTACAGTTACGTGCATAATAAAAATACCATCTTTTGTCCTAAATCCGAAAAGGCAGTAGTAAAGCGTCAAGATTGATTTAAGATTTTCCTAAGCGATACCTCTGCACATAAGCCTTATGTACGCACGAGTCGTGACAGGTTACGACTTAGTAGATCAGAAAGTTTTCTCAGTTTTCAGGAGTAGTATCTTCCACTGGGCGAATAATAGTTGCTGCATCATCTTGAGCTTGGAAAATTGCCTGTATGCCTTTGTCCAGGGTTTCCGCCATCACAATTTGATTTTCATAGATCACGATTACTCTGGCTAAAGTAGGTAGGCTATTTTCTTCAGCTTCGATGTATAGAGGCTCGACATATAGCAATGATTGTTCAATGGGAATAATTAATAAATTCCCCTGTATTGCCCGCGATCCTTCCCTATTCCACAAGGATATCTGTTGAGAAATTACAGGATCTTGGTTGATTAAAGCTTCGATCTGATTTGTCCCATAAATTAGTTTTTGCTTAGGAAACTTATACAGTAATAGCTTGCCGTATTCTGCACCGTCGGATCTGGCTGCTAACCAAGCAATTAGGTTAGGGCGACTGGTAGGGGTATAAGGATGTAGGAGGATAAACTCTGCTTGATCGGCGGTGGGTAGCTTCATGATTAAGTAATAGGGTGCTACCGCTTGGGATTCTGTACCATAAATTTCTTTGGGGATTTGCCACTGATCCTCACGGTTATAAAACACTTGAGGATCTTTCATGTGATAGGTAAGCAGTCTTTCCGACTGGATACGGAATAAATCTTCGGGATAGCGGATGTGTCGGCGCAATTCTAAAGGCATGGCGCTGAGGGGTTTAAATAGCTGCGGGAAGATCTTGTCCCAGGTGCGGATCATCGGATCTGAGGGTTCTGCAATATAAAAATCCACTTTACCGTTATAAGCATCCACTACTACCTTGACCGAGTTACGGAGGTAATTAAATGTATTTTTTCCAGGATCAGAATAAGGATAGCGATCGCTGGTAGTATAGGCATCAATGATCCAATAGAGAGTATTTTGTTGATCTGATTGATTATTGGTTTTCGCTGCTACGAGATAAGGGTCTTGATCATAATTAAGAAAAGGTGCGATCGCTTTTATTCTATGTTTAATGTCACGTCTGAATAGTAATTTTGTATCACTAGTAAAGTTTTGGGCAAACAACATTTGCCAGTCTTTAAGATATTCAGCAAATAGTACTCGTCGGAAATAGTTGCCAATTTTGATGCCCCCTGTACCATCGTAGACAGTGTAAACATTTTCTTCGCCACTGGGGAAATCTAACTCCCTAACTCTGGTAGAAGTCATGACGTAGGGTTTAGTTAACTCCCCAAAATAAATACGGGGTTTGCCAATGGGAATACTATTGCGAATCTCTTCCCCAGAAATGGTTAATGAGCCTGTTTCCTCAACTCCTGTGCCGATGTCTTTAACGTAGTAATAGGGCAAACCTCCTTCGGCAACTCGATTAACGGGAGAAAGGGTAAAACCATAGCCGTGGGTATAAATTAGATGTTCGTTAACCCAGGTTTTAGCAATATCTTGGACTTGAGCATAGTCTAATTCTCTGGCGGCAATGATTACCTGCTGCTTATCGGCATTAGCCAGATTGGGTTCCTTGCTTAAAAGATAGCGATCAATATCAGCGTCATGAAATTGATAATAGGGGCGAATTTGCTGTAACTGACGGTTGGTTTGCAGAATCGGGCGAGTATCCCACAAACGAATATTTCTAATGGTCGAGTCGTTATTCTGGATATCTGTGGCGGTTAATTTTCCTTGGGGGTTAAATGTTTCTTCTTCAATATTATCTAGATTAAAAGCCCGACGGGTCATTTTAATACTACGCCGAATATAAGGACTCTCTTTAACTAATTCATTAGGTTGAACGATTAAACGCTGTACCGTAGCACTAGCAATATTGCTGAGTAGAAAAACAAATAAATAAATCGTAAAGGGCAAGAGCAAAAAGATATATTTTTTAAACTTACGCTTTTGAATTTGTCGATTTCGATAGCCAACAAAGCCTTTATATAAAAGCCACAGGGAACAAATAATTGAGACTATGGTTAAACATATTTCTATAGGCAACTGGACTGTAATATTGGTATATCCCGCACCATAAACTACGCCACGAGAACTATAAAGCAAATCGAAACGATTTAGCCAATGTTGACAAGCTAATGCCAACATGACTAAGACCCCTAAAAAAGAAAGATGGCGAAATTGTGTCTTGCTAAAGCCAGGAAAACGACCTTCCGTCAAGCTATTTCCTGATAGTAAATAAAATAAAGCACAGCTTAGTAAAGCACAACAAGATAAGCCAATTAACCAAGATTCCAGTAAATGCCAGAGAGGAAACCGAAAGATATAAAAACTAACATTTTTCTGAAATTGCGGATCAAGTAAATCAAAGTCAGAAGGATAAAAAAAGCGCAGAATAATAGTCCAATTACCCGCAGCAATTAAGCCAAATAAACTACTAATTAAAATTGCGATCGCTCTTAAACTGAATTTATGTTTCCATAACAGCAACCCGACAATAATTACTACAATCCCTAACTGACGTAGATAACTCCAAAGAAAGCCTGTGATGTTAGTTAGATTAAATACATCTAGTGGCGGTCTAAACCTGGTGGCGATTTGCGGTAATTGATAGCTAGTTTGCCATACAGACAATGCTACTTGCGTATAGTTTAACAGAATACTAGTAATACCTACCGCAGCTGCGATCGCTGCTAATAATAACCAGGGTAATTTTAAACGAGGAGAATAGGTTTTTTGGTCAGGATACCGTCTAGCGGGTAATTGATTGCGACCAAGATCCCGAATCCTATCTTTGCCTAGCAATTGCTTTGTCTGAGGAATTACAGGAATTCCCGTATCGTACCATTGATCCTTCGGTAGCCACTGCCATTGCCAACGATTTGCCAACCAGAGATTGACCCCTACAAATAGCCCCGAAATAAGCGTAACTAAAAACCACAAGCCAAATTGACTGACAAGGCGGGTTAGAAATACAGACACATAATTTACTTCTTGAAACCAAAGTATTTCCGCAAATAACCGTGCAGAAAATTCCCAGATCAGCCACAAGCCAATCATGATGGAGATCGTTCTGAATATCGATAGATAAAGCCGTTTCATAATAGAAACTCATCCCGCCAGGGTAAATAAGAGATTTCTTAATTTAACTTGGGTGTGCGCTTAATCACAATATAGCGAGTAATCAATGAACTGGGAGTTTAAATGCCTTGTGTCCTAATGCAACGGGGATTTCCCAGGTTGAGGAATAAAAATAAGGCTTGTAGGCTCATTAATAAAACTGTCTGAACTATTGATTATTCAACTTGCATAATTGTGATGCTCAATCTCTATATACATCTTGAAACGTTTTGACAAACTCGATGTTCTTCAGCTTATCTTTCTTTTGTTGACTTCGATAAGAAAATTGTTGGCTGTCGAAATACTTCTATAACTGATGCATTACAAAAAATTCATTATCAATAAAGAAGGGCATATGACTAAAGCAAACACCAAGACGTACAAAATAATGACTCTAGGAGCATCTGGTGCGGGAAAGACTGTATTCTTAGCCAGTATGTTTAGAGAATTATCAACTAATGGAAAAACTTATGGGTTTAATCTAGATATTGAGGATAAAAAAGAAATATTACTCAATAATATTTATACTAACATAGTTAATGGAGACAACTGGCCTAGAGGAACAACAACCATAAAAGAGTGGACTTTTACCTGTTCCGTTAAAAATCAACATCTTGACAATTATCAAGCTTGTAAGTTTACTTACATTGACTATGCTGGAGGTTTACTGACTGACATTAAGGAAGAAGATACAGAGTTTAAAGACCTAATTGAAAAAGCTAATACGCTCTTGTGTCTTTTAGATGGTCAGAAAATTCTTGCTTTGATGAATAATGATAATAAATCAATCATTAAGTCATTTGTGAAAAAAGATTTACCAGGTATTATTTACTGGACAAAAAAATGTATAGTACCGATTCACTTTGTTATTAGTAAATGGGACTTACTGGAAAATAGATTTTCTCTTAAACAGATACGCGATCGTCTTCTCAAAATTAATAAATTTCAAGAATTAATTAGAATTAGAAATAATGCAGGTTCTCCTGTTCGTCTCATTCCAGTTAGTTCTGTTGGCTTGAATTTTGCCACTTTACAATCCGATGGGAGCATGAAAAAAAAGGGTGTTATGGCGAAACCTTATCAAGCGGAAGTTCCTATTGCTTGTGTTCTACCAGATGGAGTAAAGGCTAAATTGAATGAAATGGCAGAGGAACGAAAGCAAATTGAGAATAAAAATATAGATAATCAAAGTGTTGCTTTAAAAATATTAAAGTTTGCTAGACCAGTTGCTGATATAGCACTAGAAATGGCATTAGACAAAATTATTCCTTTGCCTGATGAATATAGATTTTCTAAGCCAATTATTAATAAAATTGATGATGTTTTCTTTTCTAGATTTATCAAACACGAACAAGGAAAGCTAGATAAACTGCGCCAAGAGAGAGATAAATCTCTCCAACAAGTCAAAGATGAAGAAACTGCTCTAAATCATGCCATTGATAGCTTTTTATATATTGGAGAAAAGTTTGAGCAAGACTTTCCAGAATCAAATCTAATTGTTTCTTAGTTGAATTTATAAATCTGATAAGTAATTCCACTTTATTAAATATCAATAAGAAATAAATGTATTTATATTAGAGATAAATTTCTTGATGATTTCCCCGATGCAAACTTAGGGGTAAAGTAAAAATCAAAAATAGGAGTAAAGGAATAATGAAAATTAAAGCTTGGCCTTTTTTAATTAGCCGTAATCAATACCTTGACTATAGAACTATCATCGCACCTGATTTTATCTGTAAGGCTAAAATAACTAGTCTATTGGCTAGAGTTGCAGACGCTGATTTAACTGAACCTAAATCTCTGATTGTTCGGCAAGTACAAGGTTCCAAAGTAGGAAACTTTACCATCGCTTTCCGAGTTATAAAAGCAACTGAGCAAGATATTGATAACGAAGGACACAACAACAAAATACTGAAAGACCAGTTTGGTCGTGAGATCTATCTCATAGAGGGTCTAGTTGTAAAAGAAATGCGTAATTTGGTTGTGACCGATAAAGATTTTAATAAAGCCCATCAAGAACTAATAAAGGAATATAGTTTATTTTGGAATTGTGTTGAGCCTCCTTCAGTCATTTATTCCCAGGAATTTACTTTAGAGAATGATCCTAGTAATTCCCTAAGACTGATTGAAATGGAGCCATTTCTGGTAAACAAAAACTCTAGTCGGTCAGGAAAAGATAATTTCTCAGGATTGACAACTTCCATATTTACAGGTAATAAAATTACTTTGCTAGCATTTATAGTGGCAGGATTAATTCTTCTAAGCTGGATTGTAAAAGTTATATTACCACTACCCTCTCTAACAGCGAAAATTGTGACTGTTAACGAAAAGTTAATCCAAGAAAAGCAGATATATGCGGAAATCACAAATGTACAAGCTGGCAATTCCTCTGTGAAATACTCGATTATAGACTGGGGAAATTCGGGGTTTGTAGTTACAGATGACGGTAAATCCATTTATAAGATAAGATTCAGCGATGATCAATCTGCTACAACCGAGAAGAAATCCATCACCTTAAAGAATACAAAAAAGGCAAGTGCATATCTTATCGAATTCCAAGATAAATATTCCAAGGCAGCTATATTTCTAAGCGGAGAACTGAAAGTAGAATCCTCAAAGAAGGAGTTGAAGATGGATTATGAGCCGATTTGTCAGGCAATCACCAAAGTTAGTAATCAGCGTCTTAATGGCAAGCTCAATGCAACAATCATTGACCCTAAGCCAGAGATATTTCCTGCAAAATTGTGTAGCTGATGTTCTTCCCAATCTATATCTATCCTGTAGTTTTGATTATTGATTATCATATTTTAAATCAGCAAATCCTGTGAACAATTAATTTTGGTACTTTTGTTCTACTGTTATGGCGATCGCGTTTCTAATTTGAGGCTCTATTATCGTATCCTTATTGAGTAAATCAAATAATCAGCGATCTAAATGACTAATCTCAGCGTCAATCTGAACAAGGTGGCACTAATCAGAAATACTCGT
>CBDUCX010000193.1:0-11077 GCA_965365755.1 uncultured Pleurocapsa sp. | reverse complement strand
AGTATTATCACTTATTGATATGCTATGACATTCAGGTTTACCAAAGATTTATATTGTAGTTAATCGCTTAATCTAAACTTAGATTTTAAGCTTCTTTTTTAAAAGCTCGATTTAGCAGGCTCTTTGCCAGCAGGGTATACAAAGATCGCTTATTTCCACTGTAGCTTTGGTGATTATTTAGCAGGTTGTTTAGCAATATGATTTGGTATCCGAATATATACCTAAAAGGTGTTATAAAAGTATTACGTATGTTTTCCAAAAGTAATCGCAGGGTTATTTTGAAGTAAATTTTCCACGCCAACGTTTAAATAAGAACATATAAGATTCAGCAAAAGCTCTCAAATCTGGGGTTTTAGTTAATTGCCTGCGTAGTAACTGATAGCTAGTAGAGAAGCTCATTGAGATTTCCCACTTTTTTAAAAATCGCTAAAAAATTTAATTAAACATGAGGCACAAAAAGCTAGGTTTTGAGTTAATCGGCATAGATAAAAAATTGCTTAATCTTAACAATCGTCACTTTTTTATTTTAGATGGGATTGTTTTTTGTCTAACTCCCTTGTTAGCAATGATTCTAAGATTAGATAATTTAGTGGTTCTCCGACATTACCGTGATGGTTTGATAGTAGCGACGATCGCTTTCTCTTTAGTTAAATTAGTAACTTTTACGATTGGTGGATTTTATAAACGATACTGGAAATATGCCAGTATTGATGAGCTGATCGAGATCGCCGCATTAATAGTATCCGCAGTAGTGATCGAGATTGTTCTCCTCAGCATTTTCCAATACACGATTGGAATTGAGTCAGGATTATATTTAGTACCCCGCTCCTTGCCACTTCTGGATGGTATTTTAAGCTTCATTTTGATTGGAGGAATTCGTTTCAGTATTAGAGCCGCAGAGCGTAAACATCAGCAGCGAAAAAACTTTTATAAGCGCGATCGCGTCTTGATTGTGGGAGCAGGGGACGCAGGAGTCTCAATTCTTCAGGAAATGCGCCGTAACCCGAAGTTGGGTTTATCCCCTGTAGCATTTGCCGACGATGACCCAAAAAAACTGGGACTCAATATTCAAGGAGTTCACGTAATTGGCAACCGTTATCAGGTTCCTGAGATTATCTCCGCCCAAAACATTCGCCAGGTGGTCATTGCCATGCCCACCACTTCAGGGAAAGTAATTCGAGAAATAGTTGATGTCTGTCAAGCGATCGGTATCAAAGTTAGTACTCTGCCTGCGATTAACGAAATTCTCAATCAGAGTAACCAGGCAAATATCTTAAGGGAAGTCAAGATTGAAGACTTGTTACGTCGCGAACCAATTCAAACCGATTCTCTGGGAGTTTCTCAATTACTAAAAGGGAAGATAGTTTTGATAACTGGGGCTGGAGGTTCTATTGGTAGTGAACTTTGCCGTCAAATCTTTCGCTGTTGCCCAGCTAAAATAATTCTCTTAGGACACGGAGAAAACTCAGTATTTAATATTCAACAAGAACTACAACAGGTCATCCAAATACTCCAGCAAGAAGAGGCATCTAACAAACTTCTAACCGAGCTAGTTCCCTACATTGCCGACCTGAGAATCAAAGCCAGATTAGAGGATGCTTTCTTGATCCATCGACCCGATATTATCTTTCATGCAGCGGCGCATAAGCATGTTCCCCTGATGGAGTTGAATCCTCCAGAAGCCATTACCAATAATGTTTTGGGTACTAAAAATCTGCTTGATTTAGCGATCAAGTACAATATCAGCAATTTTGTCATGGTTTCCACCGATAAGGCGGTCAATCCGACTAATGTGATGGGGGCAAGTAAGCGTACTGCGGAGATGCTGGTATTGCAAGCTGCTAAAGTCAGCGGCAAACCCTACACTGTGGTTCGTTTTGGTAATGTTTTAGGCAGTCGGGGTAGTGTGGTTCCCACTTTCAAAAAACAAATTGCTAAGGGAGGGCCTGTAACTATTACCCATCCTGAAGTATGTCGCTATTTTATGACGATTCCTGAAGCAGTTCAGCTAGTTTTACAGGCTTCTGTCCTGAGTGGCCAAAATAGCCAGGGTCAAATTTTCATGTTGAATATGGGTCAACCAGTGAAAATTGTCGATTTGGCGAGGGACTTAATTCGTTTGTCTGGATATGAAGTCGGTAAAGATATTGATATTGTCTTCACGGGACTGCGACCAGGAGAAAAGCTATATGAAGAACTGTTGCTGGAAGGAGAGGAATACGAGCCGACTGCTCACGAAAAAGTGTTAGTAGTCAAGAATGCCAGTCGTATCATACCCCCCAATTTAGATACGACCATCGATATCCTATGCAAGGCAGCAGAAAGTAACGATATTAACTTAATCATCTTTCTTCTAGATCGTTTAGTGGTAGGCTACAGTTCCAAATATCAGGACATTAATGTTGAGCGTGCCCAAGATAGCTTAGAACAAATAATTAGCGAAACTCACGATTTAAACTCCGTTAGAGTTGGTTGGCATCAAGAATTTATCCCTACCCTACCGAGCTTTAATTATGCGACTCGTCTCACCCCAACAGAATTAGAGCAGGGACTGAAACAGGCTCTGGAAAATGAAGAATTTAGTCTTTATTATCAGCCGGTGATGAGCTTAGAAACTGGTGAAATCAAGGAATTTGAAGCTTTGGTTCGTTGGCATCATCCCCATTTGGGATTGATCTCACCCCCCAAATTTATTGCTGCTGCGGAGGAATCAGGGTTATTAATTCCTTTGCAGAGGTGGATTATGGAAACGGTATGCCAGCAGTTGAAAATTTGGCGACAATCGAGCAGTTTTAAGTCTGATGTCGGAGTCAGCCTAAACGTACCGAGTAATCGGCTTTTTCAAGCAAGTCTAGTTAAGCATTTGCGCTATAGTTTACAAACTTATCAAATTCCTGCTGATTTAATTACTTGGGAAATATCCGAACACTTAATTGGCGAAAATCCTCGTGACGTACTCGCGATTCTGCCTGAGTTGAAGCAACTGGGTATTAAGTTGCAGATTGATAATTTTGGTCGAGTAGCCTCAATCTATGGTCATGTTCAGTCTAATCTGCTCTATCAGGAGTTTGAACGAGTCAAAATTGACCGTTATTTATTCAGCTCAATTGTTAAAGATCAGCAAGCTTGGGACGTGTTTCGCAACATTGTGCTTGATCTCAAAAACTACGGACTGACAACTACTACTATTGGCATTGAAAATTTATCTCAGCTAAATAAAGCCAAAGAGATCGCGGTTGATTATGGACAAGGTTATCTTTTATCCCAGCCTTTGAATTCTGCAGAAGTTACTCAAATTATGGGTAGTAAAAGTCAGGCAATCTTTAACCAAAGTAGTTAAAACTATATTCTATTAAATGAAAATAACTTTAGTGATCTCAACTCTTAGTTGCGGAGGGGCGGAAAGGGTTCTAGTTTCTCTTGCCAAAGGGTTTATCGAACGTGGACATGATGTTACTGTGATCACCTTGTCCGAAAAAAACACCGATTTTTATCAATTACCTTCAGAATGTTCTCGTCTAGCTTTGGGAATTATGGGTAGTTCTTCTGGGTTATCCGAGGCGATTAAGCATAACATTCAGCGGGTTACCATACTGAGAAAAGCTGTTGAGTCTTCTACACCTAATATAGTAATTTCTTTCCTCCGCATTACCAATATCACGACTATACTTGCCCTCTTGGGTACAAAGTATCCCTTGATAGTTACCGAGCATAATGATCTTAAAGTTTTTTCCTATGGAATGCTATGGGAAACTTTACGGCGTTTAACTTATCCTTTCTGTTCTTCAGTTGTGAGCGTAAGTAAAGGGGTTGATCTTGGTTTTGCATCACTTCCAGCCAGCAAAAGAGCCGTCATTTACAATCCCATAATGGTTAAAGATGATGGGCAGATGGATGAACTACCTAGGGAGGCTGACCCTAACAAACAGTGGCTGGTCAGTATGGGTAGATTAACGGAACAAAAGGGATTCGATCTTTTATTACAAGCTTTTGCTAAGATTGCCTCTCAATATCCTGACTGGCAATTACTCATCTTAGGTAGAGGAGAGTTAAGAGAACAATTGGAACAAATGAGAGACGATTTGGGCTTGTCAGGTCGGGTTGTTTTTACTGGGGCTTTGAGCAATCCTTTCTCCGTATTAAAATCAGCAAAACTATTTGTGATGGCTTCCCGTAACGAAGGTTTTCCAATGGCTCATGGAGAGGCTCTAGCCTGTGGTTTACCCGTGATTGCCACCGATTGTCCTAGTGGCCCAAGTGAAATGATTCGCCACCATGTAGATGGTCTTTTAGTTCCTAATCAAGATTTATCAGCATTAGCAGCAGCTATGGCAAGCCTGATGTCTGATGAACCCAAAAGGCAAAGACTTGCTGCCAAAGCACCGGAAGTAACTGAAAGATTTGGTTTAGAGGCAATAGTAGCTGAATGGGAAACTTTGATCGACAAATTAGTAAAGGAAAAAACAACATGAGGGACAGAAAACGAATTACTTTTTTTCTGGATGCCTTGCACGGTGGGGGGGCGGAGAAAGCAGTAGTTAATCTACTAAAAGGTTTAGCCCAAAGAGATGAATTTGACCTTGATTTAGTCCTAGCGACAAAAGAAGGCCCTTATTTAGATTTAGTACCTCAGCCAGTCCGAATTGTAGATTTAAAAAAGAGTAGAGCGGTGACAGCTACTTTCCCTTTGATGAGCTATCTTAGGCAAAATCGCCCGTGGGCATTAATTGGCAACATGGGTCACGTCAATGTGGTAGCCTCCATGGCTAAAGAATTGGCTGGAATTAAGACTCGATTGGTTTTAGTAGAGCAAAATACTATATCAGCCAACCAAAATAAGCCCAAGCGTGCCGAATTAGTTCATCTATTGATGCGGTGGCTTTATCCTCGTGCCGATGCAGTTGCGGGGGTTTCTGCTGGTGTGGCTCGGGATTTGGAGCATCAGTTAGGACTGGGAAGGGATACAGTTAAAGTACTTAATAATCCTGTAGTTAACCAAGATCTAATTACTCAAAGCCAAGCTAATCTAGATCATCCTTGGTTTGCCGCCGATACACCGCCAGTATTTTTAGCGGTCGGTAGATTGAATCCACAAAAAGACTTTCCTAATTTGTTGAGTGCTTTTGCTCAAGTAAGAACACAAAAAGATGCTCGTCTAATCATTTTAGGAGAAGGAGCAGAACGGGAAAAACTAGGGGCTTTGATTGATCGCTTAGGTATTAAAGACGATGTATCATTGCCTGGATTTGTCAAAAATCCCTATGCCTACATGAAGCAGTCAAGCTGTTTTGTCTTATCCTCCAGGCAGGAAGGATTGCCCACGGTATTAATCGAAGCTATGGCTTGTGGTTGTCCTGTTGTCGCTACTAATTGTCCCAGTGGTCCAGAGGAAATTCTCGACCACGGTGCTTATGGTTCTTTAGTTCCGATTGAGAATTCTGAGGCTTTATCGGCAGCGATGCTAAAAACCCTTGACAATCCTCCCCAAAAAGAGAGCTTGATGCAAAGAGCCGATGAATATTCTACGGAAAAAGTAGTTGCTAACTATTTATCTTTACTTCATACTCTTTAAGTCCAAATTTTTGATCCAAGTAATTAAAATGAAGACCTTTGTTATCAACCGTTAACTACGTATTAATACTTGTTGATTGATGTTAAAAGTAATTGCCCAAAAAATTCAGCCAATTTTGGCATTGACTGATAAAAATAATCACAGTCTCAAAAATAGAGTGCTCAAGGGGGTAGCTGGCTCCTTTGGCATAAAAATTGCTTCGAGCGGCATTGCTTTTCTAATGAGCATTATCTTTGCTCGCTTTTTGGGGACTGCTGGCTTAGGAACTTATTCTTATGCTACTACTTGGGCAAATCTACTGAGTATTCCTGCAACATTAGGTATAGATCAACTGATAGTCAGAGAGATAGCTATCTATCGCACCAAGTCTCGATGGGAATTGATGGCAGGTTTGTTGCGTTGGTCTAATCTGGTAGTTTTATCTTTTTCGATCGGTTTGACCCTAGTAGCTACAGCCATAGTTTGGGGCATCAAAGGAGATGGGGATACAACAGTTTTCCTAGCAGTAGCACTAGCTATGGTTACTATTCCGATTGCTTCTTTGAGAAATCTTAGGCTTGGTGCCATGAAAGGACTTCATCGTGTTGTCTCAGGACAGATTCCTGATTCTGTATTTGCACCAACTATTGTTATTGCCCTAACTTCCCTTGCCTATTTGCTTTTTCCTCAAAGCTTTAATGTGTTTTGGGTGCTGGGATTCAAAATTATAGCCATCGTCATTACTTTTTTTATTGGCTCTTTATGGTTATGGCGATCGCTTCCTGCAGAAGTTAAGCAAGTTAAACCTCAGTTCGCAGGTAAACAATGGTTGGTTGCTGCTTTACCCTTTATGTTTTTGGGGACAACCCAGCTCATAAACTCACGCCTAGACGTGATTATGTTGGGAGGAATCAAAGGGGTTAAAGCAGTAGGTATTTATACTGTAATCGTTGGTATTACCCAGTTAACTGCTTTTATTCATCAATCTGCCTTAAGCGTTCTTGCTCCTAATGTAGCGACTTTATATTCTGAGGGCAAATTGAAACAGCTAGAGAAGCTGGTTCAAAAAAGTTCCCTAGCCGTATTCTTGGTATCTTTGCTCATTGGCGGAACAATTATGTTACTAGGAAATTATTTGTTGTTAATCTTTGGTTCAGATTTTCTAACTGGGCGCACGGCGATGAATATTTTAATTTTAGGTCAAGTGTTTAATGCTCTGACAGGGCCTGTTGGCTTATTGCTCAATATGACAGGGTATCAAAATTATACAGCGATCGCCACTGGATTAAGTGCAATTTTAAATGCTGTTCTTAATTTTTTATTGATTCCTCTATGGGGCATTAATGGTGCGGCAATAGCCACTACAATGAGCCTGGTTATCATCAACAGTATAAAGGTAATCTTTATGCAGAAAAAGCTAAATATTTCACTCTATTCTCTAAGGTCAAAAAAAACATAAGATAATCTCAAAAACCAAATTTCGGGCAAAGCCAAGTAATATTACTGATAATACTATAGTCATCTGAAGAATCTAATAAATAAATCAATTTAAAATGAATCTACCTAATTTCATAATTATTGGAGCAGCAAAATCAGGTACAACTTCTCTTTACAATTACCTAAAGCAACATCCATCTATTTATCTTAGCGCTATCAAAGAAACTAATTTTTTTGCCACAAATTTTGTTGATGATAATCCCACATTTGAAGAATTAGACTTTACGCTAGAACAAGCAAAAAAATTAAGTTTTCCAATTACTAATTTGGAAGCATATCAACAATTATTTGCTCATGTTTCTTTCAATCAAACTGCACGAGGAGAAGTTTCTCCTTTATATCTTAATAGTTTCATTGCTGCTGAAAAAATCAAATTTCATATTCCAGATGTCAAGCTAATTGCTATCCTAAGAAATCCAATAGATCGAGCTTATTCTGGATATCAAATGCAGCTACGCCAAACAAACGAAAATCGAAGCTTTGCTTCAAACCTTAATCGAGATGAAATTTATATTAGATCTGGTTTTTATTATAAGCAAATTAAGCGATTCTACAATACTTTTGATCGCAATCAAATCAAAATATTGCTGTTTGAAAACTTTAAACAAAATCCTTTGAAATCCATACAAGAAATCTTTGATTTTCTAGAAGTAGATAATACTTTTGTTCCTGATTTATCAATAAAGTTTAATCAAGGAGGTGTACCTAAAAATAAAGGTATTTACGATTTTATTTTAAACAGTAAATCGAGTATGATATTACAAACAAATATAAAGCGATTTATACCTACAGCAGCTCGTAGAAAATTAGCAACAACCTTGTACAGTAGTTTGTTATCTAAACCTAAAGCTTTGAATCCTGAAACAAGAGAAACTTTAAAAGCAATTTACAAAGAAGATATTTTAAAGCTTGAAAAATTGATTCACCAAGAAGTTAAACAATGGTTAATTTGATCTGATATATTAGAAAAACAATATAATTTTTTTGTTTTTTTATAAAGTTATATAAATAATTATAGGTATTAAAATATAATGACACAGCCTAATTTTTTTATTGTTGGCGCACCTAAATGTGGCACAACTGCTCTAAGTGACTATCTTAAAGAGCATCCTAATATCTATTTTAGTGAACCAAAAGAGCCCCACTACTTTGCTCAAGATTTTGAAAACTATCGTCTTACCAAAAATTTAGAGGAATACTTAAGTTTATTTGATGAAAGTACACCTAATCATACAGCTATTGGCGAAGGTTCAGTATTTTATTTGTTTTCTTCAGTAGCTTTAAAAAAAATATATGAGTTCGATCCTCAAGCAAAAATTATTGTCATGCTGCGTAATCCAGTAGATTTAGTTTACTCTTTTCATTCTCAGCTACTTTACTCCGCAGATGAAAAGGAAAAGGATTTTGAGAAGGTGTGGCGATTACAAGAACTTCGCCAACAAGGGAAACAGATCCCCTCTAAATGTCGAGAGACTGCTTTTCTTCAGTATGCTGCTATGGGTAAACTAGGAGAACAAGTTGAGCGATTGTTTACAGTTTTTCCGCCTGAACAAATTAAAATAATCTGGTTTGAAGATTTTGTTAAGTCTACCAAGGAAGTTTATGATAATGTAATCAATTTTTTGGGAGTTCCTGAAGATAATCGAACAGACTTTATCAGAATTAATGAAAACAAAACTCATAAACTTGGAGTAGTGGGAAGTTTTTCTCAAAAACCTCCTGCATTGTTGTCTAATATTGCTCTCAAAACCAAAGATATTCTAGGTATTGAAAGGCTTTATATATTGGATACTATTCGTTCCTTAAATACTAAGGTTAGTTCTCGTAAAACTCTTAGAAATGATCTTCGTGCTGAGTTGATTGAGGAGTTTGCAGATGATATAAAAAAACTTTCTCAACTATTAAATAAAGATCTAAATCATTGGCTAGTAACATCACCGCTCAATAGTTAGATATTAATATAATATGAAAATTCCTATACCAAGTCTATTAGTATTTTGTGGAGGTTGACTAAGAAATGACTAGTTTAACAGGACAAAAAACTAAAGAGAAAATTACTTTGATAGTCTACTACCAAGGACTTTTGGCAGTATCAGCCATATTATTATTTTCTACTAAATTAGATATCTATCTGGAAACACAAGGCGTAGGCATTCCTTTATATTGGCTGATGGCTTTTATTTTAGCTGCACTTCCTTTATTTGCCACCATATTTAAGAGGTTGCAGTACATACCTCATTCAGTTTTAGTTTGGTGTGGAGTATATTTGGCTTTACCTCTGATTTCAATTTTAATTTCCTCCCAAGTTCCCGATCAGCAATTTTTAGAAGATCATTTTAGAACTATATTTTTTTTCCTCTTAATGCTAGTGATTTTTTCACAATACCCCTGCATTTTAATGTGGACAAAAAGAGCAATTTTTGTGACAACAATTGCTAATGTTTTCATGTACATTTATGAATTTTTAAACCCTACAGCTTTTTACTTACAACAACATGCTCCTGGGAGGTCTTCGGGTTTTTATCGTGATGCCAATTCTGCTGCCTGGGCTCTAATTGTGGGTATGATTTTTACTATTGATTTGATCAAACCAAAATATCGTATATTTTATGCCTTATTTATATGTTTGGGAATTACTACAACTTTTTCTCGTGGTGGTTTTGTTAGTTTAGGCTTAGTAATTTCATTGTTTATATTAACCAAAGTTATTCCTCGATATCAAATATCTCTTTTATTTTTATCAGGTTTGATTGCTATTTTTATTTTGTCAACTCAATTAAACAACTTATCACACTTAAAAACTGCTGATGGTACAAATTTATTTACCAAAGACTCTATTTCCAGAGTTGAGTTTTTACTCGATCCCTTGAGCCACGAAGAAACCTCGAATGATGGTCGTTTAAAGCATGTAGATGAAGCATGGAAAAAGTTTGCCAGACATCCTTTTATTGGTAATGGATTAGGTTCGGGGGCAAATACTAAGTATATTGCTGCTAATGGGATTGCACAAAGAAGTCATAATATTTATTTAGATCTAATGGTGGAATATGGATTTTTAGGAGCTTTAATATATCCCTGGTTACTTTTGGCTTCTGTATGGAAAGTACAAGGGGAACTTCTGAAAAAACAGGCAATAGCTTTTGTGGTTTTTTTACTGATTTGGGGATTTTTTAGCCATACAGTTATTAATTCGTTCAGCAGCCTAACAATCTATGCTTTTATGGCAAATCTTGCTCATCAAAGTCATTCATAATTTCTGTAAATCAATCAATCAATCATTTAGTTAAATATGAATCAAAACACAAATAAATTTTGTATTATAACGACACAGAGAAGTGGTTCCACATGGCTAATTAGCTTGCTGGAAAGTCATCCTGATATTAAAGCCTTCTATGAAATTTTTTTAGATAGATGGCCAGGAAATGATTTTCTAATCTCTTTTCATGAATTTAAACAAGCTAACTTTGGTATTCGTCCTGAAAAAACTTTTCGTTATTTAGATCAATTAAATATTTATCCTGGAAAACATCATACTATTGGTTTCAAAATTATGTATAACCAATTAGGTAGATACCCAGAAGTATTAGCAAAATTTGCTCTTGATCGTTATAAAATCATTCATCTTATTCGTGATAATCATTTGGATATTGCTATTTCGGCAGCTTCAATGCAGCAAAATAAATTAGTACATGCAAAAAAAATAGTTCACGCTAACCCTATTATTTTGGAACCAGAATCTTTAATTAAAGGATTGTCACGACTAGAAACACAACTTAATTTAGCTCGCTTATTGCTAAAAATAATTCCTAATCCAGTATTAGAGATAAAGTACGAAGAGCTGTGTGAGAATCAAAATCAAGCTCTTGGTTCTATAGTAAAGTTTTTGGGTATGCCGTTAGATGCGCACAATTTTGTCAGTGACCGCCAAAAAATAAATCGTGGTTCTTATCAACAAAAAATTGCTAATTATGAACAAATTGTTCAGACTCTTACAGGAACTAAATTTGAGAAATTTTTATTCCGTTAAAT
>CBDUCX010000192.1:0-11092 GCA_965365755.1 uncultured Pleurocapsa sp. | reverse complement strand
CCCGAACCCCCAGACTTGAGTGGCTATTGCACCGTGGCTGAATGTGGCGAAATCTATCAAGGATTGCAGTTACTAGAGGCATCATTTGAAGCTCACACAGGTCAAAGCATTCCTGAAGCTCACGCCTACCAACCGCCCGAACCCGAACCGCCATCTGTCAGCTTATCTATAACTAACAACGGCAATAACGATTTTACTATTGTCGTAACCGTCGATGGCATCCGTGGTGAGGATTTACTTTCTATCGCAACTATACAAGGAGAACAAGGGCCACCAGGAGAACAAGGGCCACCAGGAGAACAAGGTGAACCAGGAGAAGATGTGAATTGTAATAATTTAAGTCAAGAATTTCAAGATTGCTGTAGTCAAATAATATCGGCAATTGATAGTTTAGGTAATTTATTTTCTGGTTTACTTGATAATGCTGAAAACAATCTCAAAAACGAAATTGATTCGGCACAAATCAATTTAAATAATCGAATTGATGTTGTAGAAAATTACGTAACTATTGATATTTCTGACACCATTAATTCTCAATATAAATGTGCAGAAAATGAAGAAACAAACGTCATTGAACCTGTATTAGTACCAACAAATTACAGCAATAAAGGACTTTTAGGATTGCACGAACACCTAAAGTTAATGTCAGCCAATATGGATGCTATTTTTAAACCTTTATGTGAAGTGCAAAATGAAACTGTAGTTAGTTTAGTAGCTTCAGATAAAGTATTAGACCGTCATCAAGGAAAAACTTTAGTATTGCAACTAGTTACATTTGATAACTACCCTAAACGCAATGCAGGATCTAGTTATTGGCAGCAACAAATCCCAAATCCTAGAGATAATTACACTTGGAATGATGACTTTAAAAATTTAGTTTGGAATCGCGGTAATTTTTACTGTGAACTCTATTTAATTGGCATTAGAGATCCCGTTTCTGGTTGGTTTGCCGATAAAGACGCGGCCGATAATTGGTTTAACTCAATCTTGACATTAACCACAGCACAAGAGCGCAATCGTAAATATCACGAACAAAAAACGCCTTTACGTAACATTACACCCAATATAGTTAGACCTTATAGAGCATTTATCACTAGCATCAACGATGCGGGTAAAGGAGTGTGTGAGGTCAAATACGTCCCATCAATTGTAAATGAATAACCCTCAAATTAAGCCACACGTAATTAATGGCGGTAGTGCCTTTCGCAATAATGAGATTAATAACACCCGTCCTCTTTCTCAATTGCTCGAGAGCGACAAGATTAACGTAGTTAGTCTCACTAACTGGTGTGCGGGTAATTTTATAAGTAAAAGAATCGGTCGAACCCTAATCAAGCGCAAACTATTAATCGCTTTTCGCTTTAAGGGTCAATGGTGGGTAGCCTCTAATCCTGACTGTATCGAGCAGTTATTAGAGTATCTAGGCGTAGATAAATTAGCTTTTGATGCCGATAATAGCTAACCTCTGGTCTACCCTAGGGTAGACCATTACTTTATAACTGGCTAAACCCTTACTGGCACTAGGCTGGAGAGACTTAAAAATATATGTCTTGATATGCCTAAAAATACTATCTCGGTTAGATTCCCCTCGGGTGCGGCCAGTCAATATGTGACTGACTGGGGAGATTCAATTATTTCTAGTGCTACTTTTAATCTTCCTCCCGATATTGACGATACGGGAAAAGCAGCGATTTTAACTGCTATTGGTGGTGTTGAAGATGCCGATTTACCCCCTTGTCCTTCGATTAACGGTACGCTTCGTAAGCTTAAATTTACTCGTGCTAAAGGCAATACCATGAGCGTTCCCGTGCGGACTCGTCAGGACTTATTAACTGCTGCTACAGCTATTCGTGGGGTTTTAAATGCTGGTGGTAGTGCAGATAATCCCGTAGTTTGTATCGATTTAATTGGCGAATCCTTTGCCAATATTAACGATGAGATGAGTCTTAGCTACACCCAAGGCACTTTTGCCAAGACTCACAAATCACCTGCTGATGCTAATAAACAATGGATGTATGCTGGAACAATTAGCTATGAGGCTGACTCTACTAATCCTGCTGGTGGGGTAATATTTCAACCAGTCAAAACCATGACTGATTTTGAAAATAGTGCACCTACTCAACTTGATACAGAATGGCTCGGCTGTGCGGGTAACTTTGTGCCGACCGTTCCCTGTCCTCGTCCCGCAGGTCGCTTAAATCCTCTAAAACATCGTCGCTTCATCATGACTTTCTTGACTAAATCTCAAGCGGTTAACGATGCTGCTAATCCTCCTGCGGGTATCGAAGCTGAATTTGCCTCTGAACGAACTGAAGTACCCATTCAACATCATGATGCGACTCTAATTAAAACCTGTGGCGAACAATTGGCCGCGTTAACTGGTGCTTACTGTATCGGTTATCAAGGGGAAAGATACAGATTATTTCATCGCTTAGTGTAAGTCATGCTGGTTTGGCAAGGCTATCAAACTGATGTGGGTAGAGTTTATCCGATGTACGCTCTATCCATCACACAAACTAACGATGTGGATACATCGGTTAATCCCCTCGATCTACTGCCTCCCGCTGTCTCTTCTCAATTATTAAGGGTAAGGAATCCCTGTAGTGTCCCTCAGTTAATTCCGAGAATTTTATCTCTGTGGTTGAGTGATGGGGCAAATTTTACTCTTACCTATCCCGTACCCTTTAGCGAGAGTTTAGCCCAATCTCTAACGGCAAATACCAGCGTACAGGCATGGGAATTTATCGGGGAAAGGATTCGTTACGGTCGCTTACAAAGGATGCTTGATAATGTCTAGTCGCAGATACAACAGATATTTGTTTCGCTACGACGACGATCGCGGTCGCCAAAGCATTAAAGAACATCGCTCTTACTTAAACGCCGATGGTGTCACCGAAGACACGCCGACTACTCAATTATTTTTAGATCGAGTTATTAATCGTCCTGAAAAAACAACGGGTACAAGCGCAAGACTTCGGTATGTATGGGCTTATGTCGGAAATAGGAGACTTCAAGCAAAAATTCCCTATGCACCAAACGATCCGTTACTTATCGCTCACATTAGAGAAATTTTAGCCGATCCACGATGCGATTGTGGCGATTATTTTGGAGAAAGAAATCTAACAGGTGGCTATACAGCTTTTATTTGACGGAACGTTAAACCCATTAACGGGAACTTTAACTAATCGCTTTAGTGGTGCTACGGGATTTTATATCGACGCGCCCAATATCAGTAGCGAGATTGAAATTGATGTTTTTTTGCAGGTGTATGTAGTCACTCAAGCAGGAGAACAACCGCGTAATCTAGCTTTGGGCAAACTCAAAGATGGAGTAATTGCCCTCAATCAAACCGACACCGAAACTATATCTCTCATACCAAGCGAGTATTTAGAGTCGGGTTTAGATATGGCTTTTTTCTTTATTCCATCAGAAGCGATCGAGCTTGATATCTGGATTGTGTTGCCCGATTGCAATCTATGCGGTATCGAGACGCGATTAACAGCTTTAAGCGATCGCTTAAACCAGCGACTCAACAACATCGAAACAACTCTAGGACGAATTTTAACGGCAGTAAATGCACCCGATATCCCCATACCCGTTAATGCCAGCGCTGGTTCTATCAATCAATTAAGAATTTTAGGTATCCTCTAATGCAGCCTAATACAGTCACGATCGATAACGCGACCTATCGCATCTTTACCGATGCCGATGGCGTAAATTTTCCCGCAGCACCAATTCATACTTACGGACTTAGAAGAGTATTTAATCTGGCGGTTAATCAGCCTAAAACTATTGATTTTATTGACCTTACAGGCTTTTGGGAAATTGAAAGCTGTTATATATCTTCCCCTGAAGATAGCGAGTTGATCATTGAAATTATCGACTCTGGGGGGATTACTTTTTTTACAGACAATTTAGCCCGTAACGAAACCCCCAAAAAATTCCCCGTAGTCTTGCTCAATAACTCTTTGACGGTAAGGCTTACAGCCATTCGCAGCAATATCAATTTGGCTTTGATTTATCTCAAACCTGCTCATCTAGCAAACATGAAAGATTTTTGATCCATGCTCCTACCATCGGGTAACAAAGTTACCAAACACACGCCACTCTACCCAGGCTCAAACTTTACTTGGGGTGAAGCGACTAAAAACTGTACTCGTCCGATTCAAGCTTTAATTATTGACGGTCGATTGATTAAAAGCGATCGCCAAATCGAACGCAAAATTATCGAGGCCGCTAAAGAACTCGATCAATTTAGAACCATCTTGGGTAATCGCCCTTTATGGGTCAACTCTTGGTATCGTCCCAAACACATCAACTTAAGCGTTGGTGGTTCTAAATGGTCACGCCATCAATTCGGCGATGCGATCGATATTCGCTCTAATTACTATTCTCCTCAATTTCTCTATAAGACCCTCAATAAACTCCATCTCAATGGTGGTTTGGGCAGGTATTACAGTTTTGTTCATATTGATTTTCGGGGAACAATCGCTAGATGGCACGCTTGAATTATTATCCTACTCCCTGTTTTTGGAACTGTTTGGGAATCGCGATCGCCATTCTCAGCATTGGCACATCATGGAATATTTCTCGCACCAAAGTCTTTGAGATGGAACTGGCTGAATACAAACTCAAAACTGGTTCTGCTCTTTCTAAAGTACAAAAAGCCAACGATTTGACGGCAGAAAATATTGAGACATTGCCTCCTACTTCTCCCCAACGGATTGAAGCGGAACAAGATCTACAAACCTCAAACAAATTACTCAAAGAAGCTGAAGCTCAAATACAGCAGGAAACTAGAGAGTTAATCGAACCAGCAGCAAAAAAATGAAAATCGTCCAGCAAATATCTAGGGCTAAATTCAAGGTGACTACTCCTGAAACTGAGACAGAGTTAGAGCTTGATTTTAACCCCGTAATCGAGCTACTTAGCGATCGCGAACGTTTAAGGGGCTATAAGTTGATTCATTGGCAAGGCAAACCCAAAGGCTATAGGCAATGGGGGATTTATGACTCTTTGAGTGATAACTATACCTGTAACGTGTGGCAAGATTTGCCTGTTTTTTATGGTGCTAGTCGCTTAGTTATGCTCGATGACCAAACGGCCGCTACTATTCCATCGGCGGTAATTTATCACGTCGGTTCTCTCAAGGTTTAGCAATGCGGGGTTTTTATCTAACTAGTTCTTTAACTAACTCAGAGTAAAGCATTCTAGTAGATTTAAACAATATCCTAATTAAAGCATCTTTTCCTTTGATCGTTTGTCGTAGCTCTTGATAGCGATCGCTCAACTGTCTACCAACATTGCTAGGTATGCGATTGCTTTTAGGTGCGACCATACAGACAGCCCAAGCATAGAGATGAGAACGGACAAGGGAACTACCGTGAAACTTTTTATGAGATTTTTTACCCGACTCTTTATAGCTGTAGCTCATACCCAAAAATGCCTGAAACTTCCGTAAAGAGCGATCGCGCTTTTGCAGTCGATCGTTGTTGCCATATTCTCGTTCGATTAAGGGCTTGCCATTATGTAAAAATTTATCGAACGGATAAATGTTATATAGCAGCAATGCCCGAACTGAAAGTCCGAAACCAAAGCGATCGAATACTCGATTGTAATTATCAAAGTTAGAATTATTGACGGCATCTTGAAGTAATTCTAGATGAGTAAAAAACCTATTTTCAATATCATGAATTAACTTGGCGTGATGCCGCGTATAATTGCTAATTTTAATATTGATATCCCAGGCAATCGACGACTTACTAATCTTGTCATATCTAGAGTTAGGCTGATTATAAGCCAACCAATAAACTATAGGTGTATAGCCTTTTACATCGCTAATATTCATTCTGGCTGTAGCGATTTCTGGTAATTCATAGCTCAATCTTTGCCTGAGTTGAGCTATCAAATTAGTTCTAAGTTTTTGTAGTTGCTCTTTGGCTAAAAATAATTCTCTTAAATTAGTAATCAATTCATTTTGATAGTAATTAAGATATCTTTTATTGCCGTGAATATTAACAAATGAGGCATCAAAATAAGTAGCAGCTAAAGATAGAGCGTCTTCTGTATCGCGCTTGTTTTTAAAGCCGTATTCGCCCCGAGCGCAATAGAGATCCGTATGAGATACCCAGTAAATAGCTATGCCGTGATGTTTGGCCAAGTCTACCCAGAATTGGGCATACCAATGACCACTAGGTTCTAGAACAATTCCATCGGGTTGTAGGGATAAGAGTTTAGTCGCGCCAGTGCGATCGCAATTTACCTTGTAGAATTTTTTCTCTTGCCGCAGTTTTCTGTAATGCTGCAAAATATTTTCAGGAAACTTATCTAGACAGCACAAAACAGCCGAACCACGTCCGACATCTAAACCAATTATTCTCATGTAATATAGGGGAGTAAGAAGGATACGAAAATTAAGTTAGATAGCTTACCAAACTCCCAAAAGACAAGTAACAGTTGTCTTACTTTTATCTGTAAGCTATTTCTAACTACTTTATAGATCGGGCTTATAAATTAGGAAAAGCCAAGTTTTTAGCTTAATTTATTGTGAAAGCCCGCTTATCTATAAAGCGCGAACTTTAATCCGCAACATTCCATCACTATCGAATGTTTCGATCGCCAGTTCAAAAGCGATACTCATCAGGCGGTTAAATCTTCGATATCTTCTTCAAAAACTACTATCGAACCATCGAATATTTGCAGAAAATATTTATGTCTGCCGATAGCTGTAGTCATCACGCCACGGACTATATATTTAGTATTAGGAATGCGATCGCCTATGGCGTATTTTGGTTTAGTCATACTCTTTTTTGACATCTGCTATTTTTCGCTCTATTTTTCTTATATCTTGCATTGCCTCGCTAATAATTATTTTTAGATCTTCTGAATATTCCTCTATTTTTTGTCTTTTAAGCATAAATTATTTAGGTAATGCCTTATCTAGAATTGGCATTACGGTTAGTCTTGAATCTTGCCCATCCTAATCTCGGATAGCCTATATTCAATTGCTTGTAGTATTTGCTCTAGCTTTAATCTAAGACTCTCTAAAGATTGCTCGTCATGCCAATACTTTGATTTGAGATCTTGATAAAAATTTAGCAATAGGTCGCAAATTTCGGAGTAGCGATCGCGCGATCTTTCCATGTTTAACTACTTCCGATTGTTGAATATTTGACTGGCTAAATACCCAAACGGCTCGGTGTGAGCCTGTTGGGATTGGGCGGGAACATCTACGGTCTTGATACCAGTGGCAATGTCAAATATTTCTTGATATTGCTGTTCGGTTATCTTGCCGTTTTTATGTGCTTGCCATGCCATGCCAATGATTTTACCCGTGTCTGCTCCATCAAAGGGAGTTTGGGGTACATAGCCTGAATTTTGGTCAAGATGATGATTTAATAGCTTTAATACCGCGTTTAACCCTTGGTATATATAAAGCAATCTTTGCTCGTCTAATTGCGAGTTTTGAGGCATATTACTCATGATTATTTAATTTTCGAGGTACGGTTTATTTTTGTAATTTGATTTTCTACCCATAGCGTTTCAATCTGTCTTGGCTACTGAGGTACTTCAGATTACGTTTTTTTAGATGCGACAATTGAAGGCATCAAGTGTCTATTAATCGATGAATTGGCGTTCCCCGATCTGATAACACTTGGTGTTTTTTGTTGTCTACCCATATGTCATATTGACATACTTGTATCATCTATGTCAAGATGGCATATGTAATCTAAAATGAAGAAAAAAAGATTACTTGAGGAGAGTGATTCACCCTTGGATAATTTACGAATAGAAAGAACTGAATATTCACAGGAAGAATTTGCCCAACGTTGCGGTATACCTCTCAGAACATACATGAGATGGATATCTGGAGAAACTAAAGCAAAGCTCACTCCTTCTCAAGTAAAAGCCATATGTAGAGAGTTAAATATCACAGTTGAAGAAATACCAGATGACTTTAGCAAAGTCATTATCAAAAAATAAATCGCCAGCGGATACTAACTCACTGGCGATTGCAATTCTATGTAACTAAATACTACCAATGACCTGGACTAAAAAAACAGAGCAATTTGCTCGCTCATGCGAATTAAGACCATCGACCAAGGAACTCGCACCATATTTATTGCGACGGGCAGATCGATTTCAACCGACCGAGGTACTCCTCGATCTTCGGGAATGGAACAGCGAAATAGCCAAAGACCGACCCAAAGGAGAATACGATCGCAAAACGGTCAAAGAAGCTTTAACCCAACTAGACGAAAAAACCTATGGCTGGTTTTCTGTGGTCAAAACCTATAACTGGGCAATCCATAAAGTACTGGTGCGACCCGTTCAATATGCCCTCGATCGAAAATCCCAATCTTTGGGAATGACACCAAAGTTAAAAACGGGAAATCCCATGTTTAGCGAGGATCACAAAAAACGAGCAGAAGACCTACTACTACAAAACATATCTAAGTTAGATAGTCTGCTTAGAAAGATCGGCATAAAGTGTAATCAAGAGACTTTGATGCGGATGTGGCGATATTCGGGCAAGAGTATTTCTAATGTCCGTAACGCGGTTGAATATATGCTGCGCTGTCATGCCGAAAAACTGATTCGGGGTGAGAGTGTTGATGGTGAGCCACCCAAAGGCATAACTAGCCCCAAAGGTTGGCTACACGACTGTTTAAAATACGGTCGCCACCAAAACTCTGAAGAGTCGGAATTGCCTTATATTCTCAATCTCGATGCCATTCCAGGATTTATCAGGGATATTTGGCCGCCTAATATAGCTCCTAGTTAAAGTTACCCGCGATCGATATTGTGAAATAAGACTCTTTAATATGGGTTCTTATTTCACGGTTCGAGAATTAGGAGCAAGAAAAATGGTTGAAATAGCACTGGGTAACAATCAAGCAACTCAGCTTAAGATACCTTCTGCATCAGTGGTTAATGCAGAAGAAGAAAAGGACTCATCTTCTGCATTAGATAACAATGAAGAAGCTCGCCATCAAAAATTACTGCGATACCTAACCAAAAGATCTTGTAAAAGCAACGGATCGATTTCTACCTATAAAGCCTCTAAATCCACAGGTTCGGAGAATAGATACTTCCGCTATACCTATCGAGAAGAGGGAAAACAGCGCAGTAAATCAATTCCAGGGGGCAACATAAGATCTCCTCTAGCTCAAAAGCGCGCCCAACTAATTAAGCAAATGATTATCGAGAACAAATCGATATTAGAAATTGTTTATTTTATTGGTAGCTTTAGCAGAAAATCTGAATTAAATTAAACACTCAATGTGGCGATCGCCCTTTTGCATTCGGCTGGATCGTGGTCGAGATACAGCCGAACCGTAGCAACGTTCATGCCCATAGTTTCAGCGATCGTTACGATTTCAATTCCAGCTTGGCGTAGAGAGTTGATTACCCAACGTCTAGAGCTATGAGTAGAGTAACCAGTCAAACCAAAATAATTAAATATTTCGCGCCAATATTTCTCGACACCACTAAAGGTAAGATGACCCTTTTTGCTATCACTAGGGAACAAATAGCCCTGTGATGGTGGCGTATATTGCTTTAAAAATAATCGTAAATCTGGATGGATGGCTACTTGTCGGGTAGCAGCCATCCCGTGTTTTGTAGCCTTTCTTGTGGAGCAACCAAAGGTGATTGCTTCAAGTACCTTACCATCTTTGCCATAAACATCCCTTACTTTTAGCTGGACAATTGCCCCCATCCGCTCACCAGTAAATAAAGAAATCTCAAAAATCAAGCGTTGAGCGGGTGAAAACAAACGCGATCGCATTTTACGAATTACGGTAGGATTCCAGCACTCTGCTTTACCGTGACGGTTATTTTTCATAATCAATAAATAGCTCTCAATTTTATAGTGAAATCTCTACAAAACTGAGAGTAACTAACAAATAGGAATTATCATAATCTGCTCGATCCTAGCTATAGCAATGTTTATCGTCATCAGTGGATCTCTCAGTTCTATCTAGAATTGAGAGTATTAATTAATAGAAAAATCTGGGAATCATAGTTATAGAAATTTATGCATTAATAACTATGACAGATCTGACTCTGGCGCAAAGATTTGGGACGAACGCGACTTTTAACGAAACGACTAAAGTACTGGCGATCGACTTAAACGATTTATCAAGCATTATCATCGCTGGTGTTGATGTTGGGCTAGATGTATCGGCAATGACTGTAGCCAATCAAGACGGGTACACCAGCAAAATACTTTACTCTCTAATTCAGCTATCTCAGGCTAATCAAGCACAAGATAACAATGATGAAACGGTCGGTGTTTATGTAACTAACGAAGGCAGACGAAATATTATTCGCAACAGTGTTAATCAACTGGGCTTTAGGTTGGTTGCCACGGCTTATCAAAACGATCCTTTAGGCGTAGTCTTAGATCCTGACAATATCGCGTAATGGGTAATTTTCACTGCATACCCTCTGGCTGCGCCAAGGTGGTATATCGCGAGTATTTACCGCCTGTGGTGCGCTGGCGATACGAGGGGGAAGACTGGCAAGAAATTGAGGCTGATGATTACGCGATTGCAGAAAATGACGATCTTAATTCTCAAGGGATTTATAAGGTTAAGATTCGGGCGGTTTATCCCCAAGTCATCCAAAGCTTTGGAGCTAATGGCAGGTGTCGAGAAAGAACGATAGACACGATTAACGATCCACCAACTCAAGCAATACCTGAAGTTTACGGGCCAATTTTGAATTGGCGACACGGCAACGTTCGCGATGCTTTTCCTTGTACTGCTAATTCATTTGACAATTTAGGGGGAGAAGTTCTTTCAGGTGGTACAACCATTGATGTTTTATGTCATGGCGCAACTCGCGCCATAACAGGTTTACGTTTAGGAAGACTTGAGAATCCTGAATGGGTGTCGGTTTACGGTGGTGGATTAAATTTTCTGCAAATGGGATTTGAGGGTATTGAATTTGAACCTTTAGACAATAATGTTCCCTCTGAATGTAAATTTACAGTTTATAAAAATGAGCAAATAGTTTATGAAGAAACTCGTGATATTTGTCCAGAAGTTGAAAAATTAGGCTGTAGATTATCCGATATTTCTCAAGA